>JAZSPR010000137.1:0-16410 GCA_045537555.1 Acutalibacteraceae bacterium
ATCTTAAGGAGCACAAGAAAGACCATCATTCAAGACGCGGTCTTCTCAAGATGGTTGGTCACAGAAGAAACCTTCTTGCATACCTTCAGAAAAATGATATTGAAAGATATCGTTCAATCGTTGCAAGACTCGGTCTTCGTAAGTAATTTCCGGAAAACAGGGCGGCAGGCAGTATATTGTTTGCCGTCCATTTTTCAAATAATGTACAATTAAATGTCGGGCACAGCTTTTGAGTATTTTAATGTATAATGTACAATTCAATGTGTATGAAATTCGTATGCGTTGAATTGTACATTAACGGCGAGAGAGCTGACCGGACATAAAAATCAAAAAGGAGATTTTAAAATGTTTACAGATTTCAGAGTATTTGAAACTGAACTTGCAGGCAGACCTCTTAAGGTTGAAGTCGGCAAGATGGCTCAGCTCGCAGCAGGTTCTTGTCTTGTCCGTTACGGCGAAACAGAAGTTCTCTGCTCAGTTACAATGGCAGACAAGCCCCGTGAGGGTGTTGACTTCTTCCCCATGTCAGTTGACTTCGAGGAGAAGCTCTATTCAGTAGGTAAGATTCCCGGTTCATTCCAGAGAAGAGAAGGCAAGGCAAGCGAAAAAGCTACTCTTGCATCACGTGTTATCGACAGACCTATCCGTCCTCTTTTCCCCAAGGATATGAGAAACGATGTAGGTATCGTTGCAACTGTTATGTCAGTTGACCCCGATTGCTCACCTGAAATCACAGCTATGATCGGTGTTTCAATCGCTCTTTCAATTTCACAGATTCCCTGGGACGGTCCCGTATCAAGCGTTTCACTCGGTCTTGTTGACGGCGAATTCGTAATCAACCCCACAGTTGAACAGAGAGAAAAGACTCAGATGACAGTTACAGTTGCTTCAACTGCAGACCTCGTTGCTATGATTGAAGCAGGTGCAAACGAAATTTCTGACGAAGTTATGTTTGACGGTATCATGTATGCTCACTCAGTCAACCAGCAGGTTGTTGAGTTCATCAAGAGCATTCAGGCAGAAGTAGGTAAGCCCAAGGTTGACTTCCCCTCAAACGACCCTTCTGAAGAACTCTTTGAAGCAATCAAGACATTCGCAATTGACGATGTTAAGTTTGCTCTTGATACAGATGACAAGAGAATCCGTGACGAAAGACTTCTTCCCATCTACGAAAAAGTTCACGCAGAATTCGATGAAAAGTTCCCCGAAGAGGCAGAAAAAATCGATGACTGTATGTATAAACTCCAGAAGTTCATCGTTCGTCGTTGGCTCCTTGACGAGAATAAGCGTGTAGACGGCAGAGGCATCAACGATATGCGTCCTCTTAACGCACAGGTTGACCTTCTCTCAAGAGTTCACGGTTCAGGTATGTTCACAAGAGGACAGACTCAGGTTCTCACAGTTGCAACTCTCGGCTCAGCAAGAGATGCACAGCTTCTCGACGGTATCGATGAAGAAGAATCAAAGAGATATATCCATCACTACAATTTCCCCTCATATTCAGTTGGTGAAACAAAGCCTTCAAGAGGTCCCGGCAGAAGAGAAATCGGCCACGGCGCTCTTGCAGAGAGAGCTCTTGTTCCCGTAATTCCTTCAATGGAAGAGTTCCCCTATACAATCAGACTTGTTTCTGAAGTTCTTTCATCAAACGGTTCAACATCACAGGCTTCAGTATGTGGCTCAACACTCGCTCTTATGGCAGCAGGTGTACCCATCAAAGCTCCCGTTGCAGGTATCTCATGCGGTCTTATCACAGAAGGCGACCGTTTCATGACAATGGTTGATATTCAGGGACTTGAAGATTTCTTCGGCGACATGGACTTCAAGGTTGCAGGTACAAAGAACGGTATCACAGCAATCCAGATGGACCTCAAGGTTCACGGTCTTACTCCCGAAATCATCAAGGAAGCTCTTCAGAAGACACACGATGCAAGAAACCACATTATCGACAATGTAATGCTTCCTTGTATCGCAGAACCCAGAGCAGAGCTTTCAAAGTATGCTCCCAAGCTTCTTTCAACTAAGATTGATGTTGAAAAGATCGGCGATGTTATCGGTAAGCAGGGCAAGGTTATTCAGAAGATCTGTGCAGAATGTAACTGTAAGGTTGACGTTGAAGAAGACGGTTCAATCTTTGTTACAGCTCAGGATATCGAAGATGCAAGACGTGCTCTTGATATCATTGAAACAATCGCTAAGGATCCCGAAGTCGGTGCAATCTACAAGGGTGTTGTTACAAGACTTATGTCTTTCGGCGCATTCGTAGAAATTGCTCCCGGTAAGGAAGGTATGGTTCACATCAGCCAGCTCGATGTAAAGAGAACAGAAAAGGTTGAGGACGTTGTTAATGTAGGCGACGAAATCATCGTTAAGGTTCTTCCCGTTGACGATCAGGGCAGACTTAACCTCTCAAGAAGAGATGCTCTTATCGAGGTTGAAGGTCTTGTTCCCGAAAACGAACCCGCTCAGGAAAGAAAGCCCCGTAAGGATTTCAAGGGCGGCAGAAGAAACGGCAACAGACACCACGATTAATAATAATTGTTTGAATTTACCGGATGTTTCATGCATCCGGTTTTTTTTCTTTACTTACAAGTACTTTTTCTGTTGACAAATAATGCTCGTTGTGATAAAATATCTATAATATTTTTATTTCGTTGATCGGGAGGAGTAATTCTTTCTTTCTCTCAGAGAGAAGGCGGTTGGTGCAAGCCTTTGAGTAAAGACTGAATGAAGGTAGCCCGTGAGAAGCGGAAAGAAACGCAATTGCCCGTAGGGGCGCCCATTGGGCGTCCGTTAAAACGGAATTGCTCAGTAGAATCCGCCGTATGTCTGCGTTAAAGGCTTCGAGTGCAGTCAATTGACTGAATTCAGGTGGTACCACGGAGAGTTTCGCTTCGTCCTGTTTTACGGGACGAAGCTTTTTTAATGAGTAATGAGCAATGATTAATGAGTAATGTCGGAAGTCGCAAGCGACTAAAATTCCGCTACGCTCTATAAATGGGTTAAAGGGCAGAGCCCTTTCATTCATTACTAATTACTCATTATTCATTATTAATTGATTATGGAGGTAATTTTATGAGCAAGGAACTTGAAAAACAGTATAATCCTAAAAACGTCGAAGACAGAATATATAAAACCTGGCTCGACGGCAAATATTTTCACGCAGAGCGTGATGAAAACAAACAGACTTACACAATAGTTATTCCCCCACCCAATATCACAGGTCAGCTTCACATGGGTCACGCCCTTGACAACACTCTTCAGGATATTCTTATCCGTTTCAGAAGAATGCAGGGCTTTGATACCCTCTGGCTTCCCGGTACAGACCATGCTTCAATCGCTACAGAAGCTAAAATCGTTGAAGCTATGAAGAAGGAAGGCCTTACAAAGGAAGATCTCGGCAGAGAAAAATTCCTTGAAAGAGCATGGGACTGGAAAAAGCAGTACGGTGGCAGAATTGTTGAACAGCTCAAGAAAATGGGCTCATCATGTGACTGGGACAGAGAGAGATTCACTCTCGATGAAGGCTGTAACAAGGCTGTTAACGAAGTTTTCGTCCGTCTTTATGAAAAAGACCTTATTTACAGAGGCAACCGTATGGTTAACTGGTGTCCTTTCTGTAATACATCAATTTCCGATGCGGAAGTTGAATATGAAGAAAAAGACGGTCATTTCTGGCACCTTCTTTACACAGTAAAGGAAACAGGAGAAAAGCTTGAGCTTGCAACAACACGTCCCGAAACAATGCTCGGCGATACAGCTGTTGCTATCAATGCAGAGGATGAAAGATACAAGCACCTTCACGGCTGTCACGTTATTCTTCCTCTTCTTAATAAGGAAATCCCCATCGTATGCGATGAACACGCTGATATGACAAAGGGAACAGGTGTTGTTAAAATCACTCCCGCTCACGACCCCAACGACTTTGAAGTAGGTCAGAGAAACAATCTTCCTATTGTCCGTACATTCACATATGATGGTCACCTCACAGGTGCAGAGGATAAGAGAATTGCCGATGAACTCATCGCAAGCGGCAGAGCAACAGAGAATGAACCCGAAGTTCTTGATTGCGGCAAGTACGCAGGCATGACAACAAAGGAAGCAAGAAAGGCTATTCTTGCTGATCTTGAAGCAGGCGGATACTTAAAGGAAGTTGAACCCCGTAAACACGAAGTCGGCACATGCTACCGTTGTCACAACACAATCGAACCCATGGTTTCAAAGCAGTGGTTCGTTCGTATGGTACCCCTTGCGAAGCCTGCTATTGAAGCAGTTGAAAAGGGCGAAACAAAATTCATCCCCGAAAGATTCACAAAGAACTATCTTAACTGGATGAACGGTACACGTGACTGGTGTATTTCCCGTCAGCTCTGGTGGGGACACAGAATTCCCGCATGGTACTGTGAAGACTGCGGAAAGATGACAGTTTCAAAGACAAATATTGATGCTTGTCCTCATTGCGGCAGTAAAAATTTCAATCAGGACCCCGATACTCTTGATACATGGTTCTCATCTGCTCTCTGGCCCTTCTCAACACTCGGCTGGCCCGAAGAAACAGCAGACCTCAAGCATTACTATCCCACAAATACACTCGTTACAGGCTATGATATCATCGGTTTCTGGGTATCCCGTATGATTTTCTCAGCTCTTGAATACACAGGACAGGTGCCCTTTGACACAGTTCTCATTCACGGTCTTGTCCGTGATGCTCAGGGCAGAAAGATGTCAAAATCTCTCGGTAACGGTATTGATCCTCTTGAAATTAGCGACCGGTATGGTGCCGATGCTCTGAGATTCACTCTTGCAACAGGTAACAGCCCCGGAAACGATATGCGTTTCTCAGATGAAAAGGTTGAAGCAAGCCGTAACTTTGCAAACAAGCTCTGGAATGCGGCAAGATTTGTTCTTATGAATCTTGACGAAAACGAACCTGCTCCTTATGTTCCCGAAAATCTTGCAATTGAAGATAAATGGATTCTCAGCCAGTTCAATACTCTTGCCAAGGAAGTTACAGCTTCACTTGATAAGTTTGAACTCGGTCTTGCAGTTCAGAAGCTTTATGACTTCATCTGGGACGTTCTCTGTGACTGGTACATTGAGCTTTGTAAAATAAGACTCAATTCGGAAGATGCAGAAAAGAAGGCAACATGCAAGGGTGTTCTTGTTTATGTTATGTCAAACACACTCAAGCTCCTTCATCCATTCATGCCTTTCATCACAGAAGAAATCTGGCAGACACTTCCTCATGCAGGGGAGTCAATCATGATTTCAAAGTGGCCTGAATTTACAGATGCTCTTGTTTTTGCAGATGAAGAAGCAGAAATGGAACGCATCATGACAGCTATCAAGGCAGTCAGAAACCGCCGTGCAGAAATGAACGTTGCTCCCTCAAAGAAGGCAGAAGTTTACGTTGCAACTTCATATAAAGACACATTTACAACAGGTGTTGAGTTTTTCAAGAGACTCGCATCAGCTTCAGATGTTCAGGTTGCAGACAGCTTTGACATCGAAGGCAGTGTAAGTGTTGTTACTGCAGATGCAACAATTTATCTTCCTCTTGCACAGCTCGTTGATTTTGAGGCTGAAAAGAAGAGACTGAATAAGGAGCTTGCAGAAGCTGAAAAGAAGCTCGGCTTTATTGAGAATAAGCTTAATAATCCCGGATTCCTTGCAAAGGCTCCCGAGGCAGTTATTGCTCAGCAGAAGGAAGACGGCGCAAAACTTCAGGAGAAGATTGCACTTCTTAAATCAAGTATTGAAAAGTTAGGATAATTTACTTACGGCGGACTGTTTATGCAGTCCGCTGTATTTCCCTTAAAAGGTGATATTATGACCAACGCTGAAAATTATTATCATTCACTTTTGACATTCGGAATTATGCCCGGTCTTGACAGAATAAAGATACTTCTTGAAAGGCTCGATAATCCCGAAAAAAGTCTTCGCTGTATTCATGTTGCCGGTACAAACGGTAAAGGTACGGTCTGCTCATTCCTTGCATCCGTGTTAAAAGAAGCAGGGTATAAGACAGGGCTTTACACATCGCCTTACATCGTCGATTTCCGTGAAAGAATCCGTGTTGACGGTGAAATGATAAGTGAAAATGACCTTGAAAACATAACGGAAACAGTTAAAAATGAAATTGAAAAACTCAGAAGTGAAGATATCATTATAACAGAATTTGAAGCTGTTACGGCTGCAGCATTCCTGTATTACAAGAATACGGGTTGCGATTTTGTTGTGCTTGAAACAGGGCTGGGCGGCAGATTTGACGCAACAAATGTAATTGAAAGCCCTCTTGCGAGTGTGATTGTTTCAATTTCACTTGACCATGTCAATATACTGGGAAATACAATAAGAGAGATAGCATTTGAAAAGTGCGGAATAATCAAAAAAGGGTGTCCTGTTGTTACGAATTCTGCTCAGCCTTCGGATGCTTTTGAAATGATAAAAGAGCAGTCAGAACTGAAAAACTCAAAGCTTCATGTTGCATTTGTCAATGATATAAAAGTTATTGACGAATCAATAAAAGGTAGTAATATTACTTATTCGGGCAGAAATGTTTTCGTGCCTTTTCCCGGCAAGCATCAGCGTGAAAACTGCATAACCGCACTCACAGTTATTGACTTACTTAAAGAGCAGGGAATCACTGTTTCTGAAAAAGCAATAGCTGACGGCATCAGAAAAACAAGGAATCCTGCAAGATGCGAAGTTGTTTCTGAAAAACCGCTTGTTATTCTTGACGGTTGCCATAATGAAGACAGCGCAAGAGCTTTATGTTCTGTTATGGAAGGCCACCTTAAAGGCAAAAAAATAACCGCCCTCATGGGAATGATGGCAGATAAGGATATTGATAAAGTGCTTTCAATGATGATGCCTTATTTCAATAAGGTGTATACCGTTACGCCCTCAAATCCGAGAGCGATGAACAGGGAAGAGCTGTGTGAAAAAATAAAAAAACACGGCACTTCTGCCGTGAGTTTTGAACTTGATAAAAATTCAATTAATAAATTGATTGAGAGTATGAATGAAGATGAGGTACTGATAGTCTGCGGTTCGCTTTATCTTTGCTCGGATGTGTACAATCTGATTGTGCACAATTGAATTTTTTATAAACAATCAGATATTCTGATTGCTTATTGTTTTTAAGCCTCGATACCGAGAAGCCAGTTTACTGATACGCCGAGAACTTCAGAAAGAGCGATAAGCTCATAATCATTGATGCTTCTTATCTGACCTTCAAGTTTTGAAAGACCTGATGCGTTGAGGTCAACACCTCTTACCTGAAGCTGTGTGAGAAGGTCTTTCTGCTTCATGCCGATAGCTTTTCTTCTCTGCTCAACTCTTGCACCTGCGATGTTACGGTTTCCGAGTTCCTGTTTTCTTACTCTCATTTTTGCACCTCCGTTCAATGCATATATATTTTAACATATATATTATTAAATTTCAATATTGAAAAATAATTTTATTTACGCAATGTTTACCGATAATTAATAAATAATTTTTATCTTTTTTACATTGATAAAAGACTGCGGATATGTTATTATTATAACAGCTTATAACATCAGTTTATGAAACGGGATGATTAGATGATAAATAAATCAGAAAAATACAGCCTTATGATGGATTTTTATGAGGTTGCCCTTGCCAACGGATTCATTTCCAACGGAATTGATGATACTGTTGCCTGGTTCGATCTGTTTTTCAGACCGTCACAGCAGATAGGCGGATTCTGCATTATGGCAGGTGTTCAGCAACTTTGCGAAACACTTTCTGCTCTTCATTTTGACGATGAAGATATTGAATTTTTCAGACAGCAGGGTGTTTCTGAATCATTCCTCAGCTATATTGCGGATTTTGAATTCAAATGTGATATCTGGGCTGTACCCGAAGGTACTCCCGTTTTTGCAGGTGAGCCGATTGTCAAGGTTAAAGGACCTGTTCTTCAGGCGCTGATGATTGAAACAATGCTTCTTCTCACAATCAATCATCAGACACTTATTGCAACAAAAGCCAACAGAATTGTCCGTGCCGCTCAGGGCAGAAGTATCGTTGAATTCGGTTCAAGACGTGCTCACGGTGCAGATGCCGCGGTTTTCGGCGCAAGAAGTGCATTTATCGGCGGTTGTGCCGCTACGTCCAATGTTGTCGCGGCAAAGGAATTCGGAATTCCGCTTTACGGCGGAATGAGCCACACATGGATTCAGCTTTTTGATTCAGAGCTTGATGCTTTCTGTGCTTATGCGAGAGAATATCCCGATAACTGTATTCTTCTTGTTGACACATATGACACTATCAATTCAGGCATCCCGAATGCAATTGAAGCATTTAAAAGAGAGCTTTTGCCCAAGGGATACAGACCCAAAGGCATAAGAATAGACAGCGGCGACCTTGCATATCTTTCAAAGAAGATAAGAAAAATGCTCAATGAAGCAGGTTTCCCTGATTGTGATATTTATGCATCAAATTCACTTGATGAATATATTATCCGTGAAATGCTCGGTCACGGTGCAAGGGTTGACGGTTTCCTGGTGGGTGAAAGATTGATAACCTCTGCTGATGCTCCCGTTTTCAGCGGTGTTTATAAACTTGCCGCGGTTGAAAAAAACGGTGAAATTAAAAACTGCATTAAGCTGAGCGAAAATGTTTCAAAGATTACAACTCCCTGTCCGAAACTCCTCTGGAGACTTTTCGATATGGAAACAGGTAAGGCAATTGCCGACCTGCTCACTCTTGAGAATGAAGATATCTCCGAAATGTCGGAATATGAACTCTTTGACCCTGATTATTCATGGAAAAGAAAGACTGTAACAAACTTTGTTGCAAGACAGCTTCTTGTACCTGTTTTTGAAAAAGGAAAGTGCGTTTACACTTCTCCCGATGTGACAGATATCAGAACATACTGTGCAGAACAGGTTGACACATTGTGGGAAGAGGTTCTGCGTTTTGAATATCCTCATAACTATTATGTTGACCTTTCCGAGAATCTCTGGAATGAAAAACAGCGTCTTATCAAAGAATCACGTAATTCAGACAGGCATTGACAGTTTTTTTTATCAATATAACAATAAATATCTGTTGACTAAAAGAAAAATAGATGCTAAAATAATATAGTTAAATATTAAATTTACTTCAATATATACGGAAGGTGTTATTATGGCTGTAATTCAGGTTGAATCAGTTGCTATAACCAAGAGCCGACTTGCAAAGGGCTTTAACGGTGATAATCTTAATCTTAACGGTAAAGTTATTTCTGCACAGGAAGCTGATGCAGGCTTCAAAGCCGCAGGTAATGTAAAGCCTCCTTATGTGGCTGTTATCGCGTCAGGCAATCAGAAAGGTTTTGCCGCAGGTGCTGCAGCTGCATTCAATGATTATGTAAAAGATCTGAATATCAATAAGCACAATGCAGAAGCTGTCATCAACAGATTTTTTGATGACATGGATGCAGTTGTTGAAAAATGTTCAATTGACGGCGCAAGACTTTCAATCGGTATTGTCTGTGCTTATGATGACTGTGTAGTTGCCGCAAAAACAGGCAACTGCCATCTGCTCCGTTTCTCAGAGGGTGAACTTTTTGAAATTGCTCTCTCAGATGATGACGGCGGAAGAGGTTTCCAGTTTGTTGATGTTATCGCTGACGGTGATGTTTTTGCCCTTATCGGTGAAGAATCTGCAACTGATCTCGATTATGACGGAATTGTAAATGTTTTTGATCAGGGTGCTGAACTCAAGCTTGCTGTAAGAGATATTTTCAAACTTCTCTCAACATCGGCAAGAGGCAAGGATTGTTCAGTTGTTCTCATGAAGCTCAACTGTGATGCAGAACGCACATATGCCGTGCTTCCCGTTGACGGTTCGGATGCCGCTTTTGATTCGGCACTCAGTGAATCTCCCGAGGATTTTGCCGTATCAGATGACGGAGAATTTGTTGCGGATGAAATAACAGATGAAAATGTTAAGAAATCATCAAAGAAAAAGCTTCTCGGTCTTATCCCTGTTGTGATTCTTGTTATTCTTCTTGCTGTTGCAGCTGCACTTTATTTTGCAACACAGACAGAGAAAAATAATAAAAACGATGAAGGTTCTTCAAATCCCGATATCGTTGTTAATGCTCCTGATGAAGAAGACAGCACAGGTGATTTTAACGGAAGTAACGGTATGCAGAATGTTGAAGATAACGGCCCCGGCGGTGATGCAGGCGAGCTTGAAGACGAAAAAGATGAAGAAACAACAACACGTGCTCCCGAAACCACTACAAAACGTCCTTCAACTCCTTCAACACGTCCCTCAACAACTCAGCCCACAACAAGTGCTCCCGAGACAACAACGGTTGCTCCCGAGACAACAACAAGTGCTCCTGAGACCACAACAGTAAATACGGAAACAACAACACAGAACACAGAAACAACTACTCAGGCTGCAGAAACAACTACTCAGGCACCTGTAACACAGACTCCCGCAGAAACTCCTGAAGAACCTGCAAATGAAGAACCTGTTGTTGCAGAAGAATAAGAATAATTAAAGGAGCTGATGATTCAGCTCCTTGTTTTTATCCTTTGGTAAAGTCTGTAAATGAAATATTCAGGTCAACATCGGCATCAATACCGTCAACTCTGCCTGTGTGGGTGTATTGCCATATGCTGTAATTGTAATAGAACTCAGGGCTGTCTTCTTTGTGCTGTGCAAACCAGAATGTGTAATCTTTTATTGCATCAAGATTATATCTGAGATAGCCGAAATTCAGGTTGAAGTATACAGCCGGTATGTAACCTGCCTGTTTTACAGTTTCACAGTATGCAACCGCACAGTCTGTAAGAACACTATCGGGCAAATTGTCTGTTCTCATATTTTTATCGGGTTCGTTTTCCCAGTCGAATACAACGGGGAATGTGATGTTGTAATCTTTTATAAAATCAAGAACAAATCGGGCTTCTTCAACTGCTTCTTCAACGGTTATTGCCTGCGAGAAGAAGTAAACACCGACACGAAGACCGGCATCAAGTGCTCCTTTTATATTTTTTCGGGCATTTTCATCTTCGTAAATTTCACCGCTTCTGCCGTAACCTCTGAGTCCCACTCTGATTATTGCAAAATCTATACCGTCATTTTTTACTTTCTGCCAGTCTATATCACCCTGAAATTTTGAAACATCAATACCTGTATATGTTTTAACACTTTCGTCAATATATTTTGCACGGCCGTTTTCAATAACAAATTTTTCCTGTGCAAATGAACTTGCGGGAATATCGGGGTAAACAGGAACACCATCCCCGATTTTTATTGTGGTTGTTTCGGGAGGGAGTGTAACTTCCGGCTGACTGATATTATTGAGTGCCGGAATCAAAAAAGCTATGATAACTGATGTGAGTATAATAATAAAACCCGCAACATAATAAGGGATATATTTGCTGTTCCTGAAATCCATATCATTCTCCTTTATTTTTTTCTTAATTTACATAATACCACATAATCCGATTCAAAACAATAGTAATATAAAACCTTTGATAATAATTAATATGTTTTTAATATAATTTAAATACATTGATATTAAGTTGAATTACGGAAAACTGACGGCGAAACCCCCGTATATTTTCTGAACAACTTTGTGAAATAATTCACATCAAGAATTCCGCAGTGCTGAGCTACAGTCTGAATCTGAAGAGATGTTGAAATAAGGAGCTTTTTTGCATATTCAATTCTTTTTCCGTTAACATAATCTGTAAATGTCTTTCCCGTTTCTTTTCTGAAAATAGTTGAAAAATAACTTTCATTTATGCCCAGAGTTGATGAAACCGCTTTAAGACTCAGATCCTGAGTCAGGTCAGATTCAATTATCGTTATTGCTTCCTGCACATGAACGGAGTATTTCAGAAATGAGTAATTTTCTTCACTTTCTGTTAATGCTTCTTCGGTCAATATATGTTTTTTTATCCTGAAATTATCAGTATTTCCCCATATTGTTTCCCCGAGTGCGAAAATCAGCGGGAAAACTGCTGAATCGTTGAACGGCCCGCAGACAAAAAAGCTTTCTTCTTCTGTATGCGGAAGAAGAAATACAATGTAATTGCACATAAATTCATCTGTAATGATGTTTATTGTGTTGTGTCCTGTTATGTTTAAGAATTTTGAATATGCTTTTTCAATATAGGAAGGGAAGTGTGAACGATTTATTATTTGAGAATCAATCTGCATATTTCTCAGAACTTTTAAGGTAAAATCAAGTTCATTTCTGTAATTCATAATTTATCATCCTGTGTTTTGTATATTTAGACTAATATTGTTATTATTATTCCATAATTTTTATAGAAAATCAAGAAAATATATAAAAATAATACTAAAATATAAAAAAATAATGCTAACTTAAATCTGATAAATGTATTACAATATTATTAATAAGTATTCTGAAATACACATCAGGATATAATAATACAGAAAGTGTGGTTTTTTTATGGCAAAAAAAACTAAAGAGCTTGAAAACGGAAAAAGACCGTTCGGCAAGCGTGACCTGATTGCTTATGCAGCAGGTGACTTTGGTTGTAATATGAGCTTTGCGCTCAAAGGCACGGTTCAGACATTCTGGCTTGTCTTTATGACAATGGAGACAGGTCTTCTCTCTGCGTTGCTGCTTCTTGTTCAGATATGGGATGCCGTAAACGATCCCCTTATCGGTACAATGATCGATAACGACAAGAGAAACTATAAAATGGGTAAATTCAAGACATATATCTTCATCGGTGCATGCGGTCTGCTTGTAGCCGGTGCTGCAGTCTTCCTTCCTTTCCCGAATGCAAGTGTTGTTGTCAAGGCAATTCTGTTCGTTCTCGGATATATCCTCTGGGATGCATTCTATACCGTTGCAAACGTTCCTTACGGATCAATGCTTTCAGTTATTACAAGCGACAGCGGTGAACGTGCACAGCTTTCAACATGGCGTTCAATCGGTTCAATGTTCGGCAATATTGTTCCCATGGTTATTCTTCCCATGCTTATCTGGGAAAAGGTGACATATGACGGAACAGGTGATTATCATACAAACCCCGTAACAGGTGAAGCTTATAAAATCGGCGATGCTGTTCTTGACCCTCTTACAGGTCAGCAGTTTGAAACACTTCTGGGTAACAGAGTATTCTGGGCAGCTCTCATAATGGGTATCTTTGGTTTTGTTGCATTCCTGTTCATGATTAAGAATATCACAATCCGTGTTGATGAAAACACAGTCAAGACAAATGAAAACGGCGGCAAATTCAATGTTTTCAAGGCATTCGGCAACTTTATGAAGAATCGTCCCGCAGTAGGTGCAACTGTTGCCGCAATGGGTATGTTCCTCGGCATGCAGTCTGCAACAACTGCTAACACAATCATGTTCGCAACATATTTCAACAAGGCTTCAATGTCAGGTATTGTTCAGATGATAGGCTTTGCGCCCATGGTTCTTTTCCTGCCATTCATCAAAAAACTTGTAAACAAGTACGGTAAAAAAGAAACTTCGGTTGTTGGTACAATTGTTTCTGTTATCGGTGCTGTAATAATGCTTATTTTTCCCATGATTGAAAACAGAAATACAGCTCTTATCGTTTACCTTATCGGTCTTGTAGGTTTCGGTATAGGCATGGGCGTTTATACATGTGTTTCATGGGCGCTTATGGGCGATGCTATCGATTACAATGAATGGAAATTCGGCACAAGAGAAGAAGGCGTTGTTTATTCACTTCACTCATTCTTCCGTAAACTTGCACAGGGCGTAGGTCCCTCAATCGTTCTTCTTATCATGGGTGTTCTCGGTTATCAGTCAGAACTGGGTACAATCGGTCAGAGCTTTGAGACATCACACAACATGTGCTGGCTTGTTGCAGGACTTTATCTGTTCAGTGCAATTGTTCAATTTATCGGTGTTGCAGTTATTTACAATCTCGATAAGAAAACACTTGCACAGATGAATGAAGAACTTGAAGCATCAAGAAAAATTGAAGAAGCATAATTGAACGATTAAATTTACTGTGTCCGGCAAATACTCTTGTCGGACACTATTTTTAAAGGAGCACAAACATGAGAAATATATATAATTTCAATTCAAAATGGGCATTTACAAAACAGGCAAATGAAGTTCCGTCAGCTCTTCCCAATGACTGGGTATGGGTGAATCTTCCTCACACGTGGAATGATATTGACGGTCAGGACGGCGGAAATGATTTTTACAGAGGCACGTGTTACTATGCAAAGAGTCTTGATAAACTTGAGCTTCCCGAAACAGACAGATATTTTCTTGAAATAAACGGCGCAAATTCATCTGCCGATGTTTATGTAAACGGAAAGAATCTTGCGCATCACGACGGCGGTTATTCAACATGGCGAGTTGACATTACAGACAGCCTTGAAAGGGATAATCTCATCGTTATTGCTGTTGATAATTCCGCAAATGACAGAGTTTATCCGCAGGTGGCAGATTTTACATTCTACGGCGGACTTTACAGAGATGTAAATATTATCTGTGTCAATAATTCACATTTTGACCTTGAATATCACGGCGGTCCCGGTCTTATGGTGACACCCGTTATTGAAGGTAAAAATGCAAAGGTTACTGTTGAAACATGGGTTAAAAATAAGAAAGAAGAACAGATATTAAGATATACAGTTACCGATAAACTGGGGGCGGAAGTCTTTAAAACGGAAACTCAGGACACAAAAATTGAATTTGTTATTGAAAATGTTCACCTCTGGAACGCAAAAAAAGACCCGTATCTCTATACTGCAACAATTGAACTTGTTCAGTGCGATAATGTGATTGATAATATAAAAACACGTTTCGGTTGCAGAAGTTTTTGTGTTGACCCTGAAAGAGGATTTATTCTGAACGGTGAAGAATACCCTTTAAGAGGTGTATCACGTCATCAGGACAGATGGGGCTTCGGTAATGCACTTCTTCCCGAGCATCATGAAGAAGATATTGACCTGATTCTTGAAGTCGGTGCCACAACGATCCGTCTTGCACATTATCAGCATGATCAGTATTTCTATAATCTCTGTGATGAAAAAGGTCTTGTTATCTGGGCAGAAATTCCCTATATCTCACAGCATATGCCCACAGCGAGAGAAAACACAATTTCTCAGATGAAGGAGCTTATCATTCAGAATTATAACCATGCGTCAATTGTTGTATGGGGACTTTCAAATGAGATTTCAATGAAAGGTGATGAAGACCCCGACCTGCTTGAAAATCACAGAATTCTCAACGATATGTGTCACGAGATGGATACGACACGTCCTACAACAATTGCAGTAGTTTCTCCGTGTTCAATTGACAGCCCTCATATTCAGATACCCGACCTTGTTTCTTATAATCACTATTTCGGCTGGTACGGCGGCGAAACATCAATGAACGGACCGTGGTTTGATAAATTCCATGAAAGACACCCCGATATACCTATCGGCTGTTCCGAATACGGCTGTGAAGCACTTGACTGGCATACATCCGACCCTGCACAGGGCGATTACACGGAAGAATATCAGGCATATTATCACGAAGAGCTTATAAAACAGTTGTTTACAAGAAAATATATCTGGGCAACACATGTATGGAATATGTTTGACTTCGGTGCAGACGCAAGAAACGAGGGTGGTGAAAACGGCCAGAATCATAAAGGACTTGTTACCTTTGACCGAAAGTATAAGAAAGATTCATTCTATGCTTACAAAGCATGGCTTTCTGATGAACCCTTTGTTCACCTCTGCGGTAAGAGATATATCGACAGGGTAGAGGATGTCACAAAAGTAACAGTATACTCCAATTGCAGAGAAGTTGAACTTTTTGCAAACGGAGTAAGCCTCGGCAAAAAGGAAGCAGAAGACCACTTCTTCCGTTTTGATGTTCCCAATGCGGGTGAAACACATCTTCGTGCCGTTTCAGGGGAGCTTACAGATGAAGGTATTATCAGAAAAGTTGATGTGTTCAATGAAAAATACAGACTCAAAGAAAAAGGTGCCGTGCTCAATTGGTTTGATGTAACAACAGTTGACGGATATCTTTCAATCAATGATAAAATGAGCGATATTATGGCAACACCCGAAGGCATGCAGATGTTTATGGGAATGTTTGCAAAAATGATGCCCGAAGGCGGAGCCGATGCTGCCGGATTTGAAATGAATGAATCCATGATGCAGATGCTCGGCGGTTTTACGTTCTTAAGACTTTCGGGAATGCTCGGCATGATGGGAATAAATTTCACAAAAGAACAATTGCTCGGAATCAATGCACAGCTGAATCAGATTAAGAAACAATAATTTGTCGAGGTCTTTTAAATTGGCAATTAGCAATTAGCAATGCGCAATTTCGGAAAAGGCTCCGCCTTTTGAACCATTATAATGGGGTAAGGGGCAAAGCCCCTTCATCAATTGCGAATTGCGAATTTCCAA
>JAZSPR010000013.1:0-7257 GCA_045537555.1 Acutalibacteraceae bacterium
AAATTGGAAATCGTTAGATTTCCACATGTTGAACAAATTGATTACAATAAGAAACTCAATTGAACGGTGTTCCACCGTTATTGCTCCATTATATTACGCAATCGGCGGGTTGAGGGCAACCCGCCCTACGTAATTTGTTTATATTACGAACGGACGCCCAATGGGTGCCCCTACGAGAATATCAAATCATTATGCATTGTGCATTATGAATTATGCATTAAAGAGCTCGACAAATTATTGCTTTCTGCAAATATAGTTGTATGGTTTCGGTACAACAGGAAAAAAAATAATTTTATTTTAAATTGTTGTAAAAATTTCTGAAGTGTGGTATAATAATCAAGCCAAACAAATCTAATAAATAGGATTAGTGTTATCTTTTTCTTTATGGGAATATTATTCCCTTTTATTGTCATATTCTTTTATGAGTTGGTAAAACCGTAAACTCCACTAAAAGAGTATGACAGAGATGTTCGAATTCTATTTAGATTTGTTTGGCGACAATCGGAGTTTGCGTTTTTCGGTGCGTAACTTCGGTTGCGCACTTTTTTATTTTCAGGGGAATTTTTATGCACAATAACGACACAGACAAAATCATGGAAACTTCATTGAAATCATTTTTCAGAAAGAACAGATACTATGATGCAGATGAACTTTATGACGCCATTTCTGCAAAAGACAAAGAATTCATGAATCTGCTGAACATAAATCAGAGAATAGAATTTGTAAAATTACGGGCAATGTACGAGCGTTACGCCTACCTTTTACAACAGGATTCTTTTTCTCGGGGCTTTTTTGAAGGAGTCAACTGCGATAATAAGGATATTTAGTTCAAAATTGTACGTACCGTTATAAATCAGCAAAAAAAACAGAGAGTTTTCAAAAGTTTTTAGAAAGATAAATTATAATTTGTCGAGGTCTTTTTTTGAAGGAAAAAGTAATTTTTGTAGGGACCGATGCCCACATCGGTCCGATTGCGTAATGTAATGGAGCAATAACGGTGGTACACCGTTCTGTTGCAATAACTCAATGAATCAATTTTTTCGTTAGGCGAAAATCAAAGATTTCCGATTTGTCTTCGACAAATGCGGACCGATGTGGGCATCGGTCCCTACGATTGGTTTATTCAAATATCTCGACAAATTCTGATTTATAAAGCACACAGGGGCACCCGACGGGTGCCCCTGCAAATTTATATTGTATTACTGCTTGAGTTCAACGCCGATTTCTTTGAGTGATGCAAGGATATTGTCGATATGAGCCTGGATTTCATCCATAGCAAGTGTTCTGTCGGGAGCTGAGAATGAAAGTCTGACTGCCATACTCTTTGTAGTACCGTCGTCGAACATATCAATAACCTTTGCGCCTGTGAGCTCGGGAATGTTCTTGCTTTCCCATGCTGCCTTGATGTCTGCATACTTCTTATCTGCAATAACAAGTGAAAGGTCATAGTCGATTGCAGGGAACTTTGAAGGATCAGCATACTTTGCATCTGCAACTGCAATTGCAAAGAACTTGTCAAGGTCGATTTCAGCACATACAACAGCAGCATTCTTATCGAGCTTCTGGTTATTCATCGGGTGAAGTGTGAACATTTCACCGAGTTTTTCACCCTTATAGCTGATTTCTGCTGTATTTTTGGGATGCTGATATGCATGAGCAACTGTTACAGCCTTACTGAAGTCTGCATTATCGTGCTTGATGTCACGGAAGATGAACTTGAGCATATTGAGCATCTTGAAATAAAGGTCTTTTTCTGTGCCGACCTTGTCATAAAGAACAACGCCGAGTCTTCTTCTTTCGTCACAGTAGCCGTTTTCGAGGTAACCATCAACAACTCGTCCGCACTCAAAAATGCCGAATGTGGGAGCAAATGACTTATTCTCATAAGCGATTGTGAGAAGTGTGGGAATCATTGAATTTCTGATTGTGCCGTTTTCGGGAGTGGGAATGTTGAGAATTGTGCAGTTTTCTTCAACATCAATACCCAGCTTCTTATACTTCTTGCCGTCACACCAGATGTATGAATGAACTTCGTGAAGCTTGAATTTATTTACAAGAAGGTCTTTGATAAGTGCATCTTCACTCTTGACTGCTTCTGCTCTTACGGGCTTGAGTGCACTGAGTGTTGTCTTTATTTCAAAGTTATCGTAACCGAAAATTCTTGTGATTTCTTCGATAAGGTCAGCCTTGATTGTAACATCCTTTGTGCTTCTCCATGAGGGAACAACAACCTTGAAGCCGTCATTTTCTGCTGTCACTTTAAAGCCGAGAGAAACGAGAGTTTCTTCAATCTGTTCGTTGCTGAAGTCGATACCTGTGTATCTGTCAACATACTTTTTGTCGATGAAAAGTTCAATTTCGGGGTACTTCTTTACATATTTATCTGCAAGCTTTGAAACAACGACTGCACCGTCATCGATATCTTTAAGAAGCTTTACAAAACGGCGGATTGCCGTAACTGTCATTTCGGGATCAAGGATTTTTTCGTAACGAGCCGAAGCATCTGTACGAAGACCCATTCTTGATGATGTCTTTCTTACACATACACCGTCAAAGTTTGCTGATTCAAGAACAACTGAATCTGTGTCACCGACGATTTCAGAATCAAGACCGCCCATAATACCTGCAACTGCAACGGGTTCATCGTTGTTGAGAATGAGAAGTGTATTTTCATCAGTATCTCTTTCAACACCGTCAAGTGTTGTGAATTTGCCGCCGTTTTCAGCCATGCCGATGCCGATTGACTGCACCTTTTTACCGTCAAATGCATGCATGGGCTGACCCATTTCAAGCATAAGGTAGTTTGTAAGGTCAGCAAGGAGATTGATGCCTCTCATACCGCAATAGAAAAGTCTGATTCTCATAGCAACGGGGCTGACTGTCTTCTTTATATTATTGATACGGAGTGCAGAATATCTGTAAACTGCATCGCTCTTGATTTCAACGGGGATTTCTTCACCGTCATATTCACATTCATCAATTGCAAGAGGCTTGAGAGGTCTCTTTGTGATAGCAGAGAATTCTCTTGCGATACCGTAGTGACCCCAGAGATCGGGACGGTTTGTAAGTGACTTGTTATCAACTTCAAAGATGATGTCCTTAACGGGATAAATGTCACAGATATCTGTGCCAAGAGCTACATCCTCGAAGATTTCCATAAGTCCCGAGTGGTCGTCGCTGATGCCGAGTTCTGACTCTGAACAGCACATACCTGCTGATTCATAACCTGCAACAACAGCATTTTTGATTTCGCCGCCGCATACTCTGCCGCCTGCCATTGCAACGGGTACAACCATACCCTCTCTTACATTGGGAGCACCGCAGACGATGTCAAGAACCTTTTCACCTACGTCAACCTTAAGAAGGTGAAGCTTCTTTGAGTTGGGGTGGTTTTCGATTGAAATAATCTTACCTGCAACAACCTTTTCAAGGTCATTACCTTTATAATAGATATCTTCTACTTCAGCGGTGGAAAGAGTGAAACGGTGAATGAGTTCCTCAATATTAAGACCGCTCAAATCAACATATTCGTTGATCCAGTTCATTGATACAAACATTGTTCTCTCTCCTCCTTACTTACCTATAAACTGTGAAAGTGATTTAAGGTTACCCGAATTAAGAATACGGATATCCTTGATGCCGTACTTCATCATTGCAAGTCTTGTAAGACCGAGACCGAATGCGAAGCCTGTGTATTTTTCTGTGTCGATTCCGCCGTAATTGAGAACGTTGGGATGAATCATACCGCAGGGGCAAAGCTCAAGCCAGCCTGAATGCTTACATGTGGGACAACCCTCACCGCCGCAGACAAGACACTGAATATCAAGCTCGAAACCGGGTTCAACGAAGGGGAAGAAACCGGGACGGAGTCTGACTGTAACATCCTGACCGAAAACTTCTGAAAGCATAGTTTTCATGAAATAGATAAGGTTTGAGATTGAGATATCTTCGTCAATCATGATACCTTCCATCTGGAAGAATGTGTTTTCGTGGCTTGCGTCAGTTGATTCGTTTCTGAAACATCTGCCGGGGAAGATAGCACGAAGAGGTGCGCCGTACTTCTTCATAATTGAATTCTGAGCAGCTGATGTGTGAGTCTTGAGAAGCTGACCGCTTGAAAGATAGTATGTATCCTGCATATCTCTTGCGGGGTGATGCTTGGGGATATTAAGAGCCTCGAAGCAGTTGAAATCGTCAACGATTTCTGAGAAGTCTTCAATTGTGAAGCCCATTGTGCGGAAGATTTCTTCAACCTCTCTCTGGATAAGTGTTATGGGGTGATATGAACCCATTTCCATATCCATGGGAAGTGAAACGTCATAATCTTCTGCAGAATCAATGAGTTTCTGTTCTTCTTTTTTAACAATTTCAGCCTGAGCCTCGGCAAGCTTCTTTTCGATTTCCTGCTTTACTTCATTGACTGCCTGACCGAATGCCTTTTTTTCTTCGTTGGGTACTGATTTGAGCATACCCATAAGACCTGCCACATGACCCTTTTTACCGCAGTATTCAACACGGAGTGCTTCAAGAGCTTCTGATGAATCTGCATTTTTAAGAGCTTCTTCAAACTTAATGAGAAGTTCTTTTGTCTCGTTCATTTATATCATCCTTTCATTGTTTACAATTCGCAATTGAAAATTCGCAATTCGCAATTTCGGAAAAGGCTTCGCCTTTTAAACCATTTATAATGGGGGCCCCGAAAATCATAAGATTTTTGGGGAGAGGAGGAGTAACGAAGTGATTGAGTTTTCGTGTTTACACGGAAACGATTGATACGGAGTTTGCGACGACGAGGGGTAAGGGGCAAAGCCCCTTCATCAATTGCACATTGATAATTGCTAATTGCCAATTAAAAAAACCGTCCCGATAAAACGGGACGGAAATAACCGTGGTACCACCCGAATTCAGAAAACTTCAAGTTTCTGCACTCTTGTCCGCTTTAATGCAGCGGTTACATTCTGCTTAATCAATGCTTTCACAGAAAGCTCAGACGCTGAAATTCACTTTTTCACCGCACCGAGGTCACTTACAGCCGATGATGACCACTCTCTGCCGGATAAGATGAATGCTACTTACACGCCGTCAACGCATTTACACATTTGAAAAATATTTTATCACAATAAGTATAATAAGTCAACAATAAACGCAAAAATTTTCAAACATTTTAAATTTTACAATTTTTAGGTGTTGTAAAAAAAAAACCGATATGCTATAATCAAGAAAAAAAGTAAAAGGATGATAAAAATGAGAAGAAGATTAACAGCAATTCTCCTCACAGCTTCCCTCTTGTTTTCATTTGCTGTAATTTTTGCAAGTGCAGAAGCTCCCGAACTCGGCGACGTTAACAATGACGGTAAAATCAACGCTTCTGATGCACGTACAACACTCAGAGCAAGTGCAAAACTTGAAACCCTCACTGACGAACAGCTTAAAGTAGCCGATGTTGATTTCAACGGCAGAGTTTCAGCGGCTGATGCAAGAATTATTCTCAGAGTATCAGCAAAGCTTGAAGACTTTTCAACAGAAGCAGAAACAACAACAAAGGCTGAAGAAACAACTGCAAAACCAGAAGAAACAACAAAAAAACCTGAATCAACAACAAAACCCGCAGAAACAACAACTAAAAAGGAAGAAAAACCCACTCTTCCAAACCTTGAACCCGGTGATGAAGTTGATGTATACCCCGCCGCAATCGATGCATTTTTCAGCGGAAACTTCTACCTCAACGGCAATATGGTTGACGGTACAAACAGCATGCCCCTTAAAATGGCAACAGGCAAATCACAGACAGAAATTGCTGTTTCAATCCCCGGTTCAACTCTCAACGTTTCAATCTATGCAAAAGGCAAGGATACATATCTGAAGCTTTCCTCAGGCGATAAGAAACACTATGTTGAGCTTTCAGATTTATTAAAAGATGAAATGAACATCGATTTCAGCGAAATCATGGGTCAGCTCACATCAATAAAGTTCAACAATCCGGGCAAGCCCGTTCTCACAAAGGGAACATATGAAGGCAAGGACTGTGACATTTACACATTCTTAAATGAAGAACAAGTTGCAATAAAGTTCTACGCAATTGAAGACAGAATTGTTCAGCTCACACTTGCTGATGCAAATTCAGTTGATTCAAACATTGCAATAACAGAGCTTACAGGCAAAATCCCCTCAAACATGCTTACAATAAAAGGTTATTCAAAAACTTCAGTTCTCTTCCTTCCCACTCTCTACCCCGAATTCAGCGGAAGCATTTAAGTCAAAAAAATCAAAGTCACTTCTCATTGCGGGAAGTGACTTTTTCTATTATAAAACAAAATACATTACCAATATCAGAGCAATATGTATGATTATAAAACACGGCAGACCTATCATAAATTTCTTGTGTTTTGTCTTATGACGTATCATTTGCATTGTGACATACATAGCCGTTGCGCCGCCAAAAAATGCAAAAAGCATCAGCATTTTTTCGGGTATACGCCATTTTTTTGCCATTGATGCAACTTTATCATAAACTGTAAGCATCACGGAAACAACAGAAATCAGAACCGCAAAAATTGCAATATAAAGCTCAGTATTCATATTATTTTACAACTTTGAACTGTTCCGTTTTACGGGGCTTGGGAGCAGGGTCTTCGCAACCGTTGCCGACAGCACAGGCAATAAGGAATTTATAATCTTCGGGAATATCGAGCTTCTGTTTCCACTTTATGCCCTCTTTTTCATTGAGAAGTCCGCCGATGCTTGCAATGATAACGGAGCCGAGCCCCATTCCCTTTGCGGCAATTGCGATATTTTCAACCATAATTCCCGCATCCATGTGGCTGTTGCCTTCGGCATAGATAAAGAAAACCGTGGGAGCATTCTGATAGAACGGATTTTTGTCCCAGTTTGTGTAAGCGGGAGTATCCCAGCCGACAAGATTCTTGAAATCGACATTCATTTCATCAAGCATCTCTTTGCTCTGAACAACACGGACATGGCATGGCTGACCGTTTCTTCCGCTCGGCGCCCACATTGCACATTCAAGGAGCGTTTCAAGCTGTTCATTTGTTATCTGCTCGGGAGTATATTCCCTGATAGTCCTTCTGGTGAGAATATTGTCAATTGTTTCGTTATGTATCAATGGTTTCATTCCTTTCACAAATCACAACATGTCGAGTAGTTTAAATAAACCAATTGTAGGGACCGATGCCCACATCGGTCCGTATTTGTCGAAGACAAATCGAAAATCTCTGATTTTCGCAAAACGAACAAATT
>JAZSPR010000064.1:0-37654 GCA_045537555.1 Acutalibacteraceae bacterium
AAAATATCAGCTTTTATCGGAAGCGATTTTGCACATTTGACAATTGCCGATGATATAAATACACTTAATACAGAATATGTAAATTCGACTGCCGGAGAAGGGAGGATAAATGCAGTCAGATAATTTTGGCATAACAGCCATATACTGCCGTTTGTCCCGTGATGACGGAACAGATAGCGAAAGTAACTCAATAGGTAATCAGAAAAAGTTGCTGTCACAAAAAGCAAAAGAGTTAAAACTCACCAACACAAAATTCTATGTTGATGACGGCTATACGGGAACGAATTTTAACAGACCGGGTTTTCAGGCAATGCTTGAAGATATAGAAATGGGATATGTAACAACCGTAATGGTAAAAGACTTATCCCGTCTCGGCAGAGATTATGTTTCGGTCGGTCATTATACAGATAACTTCTTTCCTGAGCATAACATCAGATTTATAGCAGTCAATGATTTGGTTGACAGTAATGAAGGTGATAACGAAATCGCACCGTTCAAGAATATTATGAATGAAATGTATGCGAGGGATATTTCAAGAAAAGTCAGAAGCTCACACAGAATTCGTGGTAATCTCGGTGAGCCGTTATCTCAACCGCCTTACGGGTATATGAAAGACCCGCAAAATAAAAAGAAGTGGATTGTTGATACAGAAGCTGCAGAGGTTGTTAAAAGTATCTTTGCAATGTGTATTGAAGGTAAAGGCAATGAAACTATTGCCCGAATACTTCAGGAAAACAAAGTGATGATACCGATGGCATATTGGCAAAGTAAAGGCCTTAACAAAGGCGGTAAGAAAACTCAGCCTGACCCGTATAAATGGTGTAAGACTACTGTGCAAAAGATTCTTGCTCAGCAGGAATACTGCGGTGATGTCATCAATTTTAAGACTTACTCAAAGAATTTCAAGAACAAGAAAAGACTTCAGAATCCTGAAGAGAATTGGAAGATATTCAAGAATGTTCACGAGCCGATAATTGACAGAGATACTTTTGAAACTGTTCAGAAAATGAAAGCCAAAGGTAAACGCAGAGCACCGAATCCCGAACACGCTGAAAAGAATATGTTTTGCGGCTTGCTATACTGTGCTGATTGCGGAAGTCCCTTATGGTTCAATGTCAATCATCCGAATACTGACATCAAGTATTTCATGTGTTCCAACTACAAAGGCCGCAGAGGCACTTGTGAAGGCACACATTATGTCAGGGCAGATTCTTTAGAGCAGATTGTGATGCTTGAACTGAGAAATCTGTCAAGTTTTCTGATTGAAGATGAAGAAGCCTTTGCTGATATTCTTGAGACAAAGACCAATAAAAGCATACTCAATCAGCAGAAGTTTCTTGAAAGCAGTATTGATAAGGCAACAGCAAGAACAAAAGAAGTTGCTATTATGTACGAGAAACTCTTTGAGAAGCATATCAACGGTATTGTCAACGAAGAAAGCTTTATGCAGCTATCACAGAAATATGAAACAGAACGTGATGAACTGAAAGTGAAAATCAGGCAATACCAAGAAGAACTTTCAGAGATTGAAAACCTTCGTACCAGCAAAGAGCAATTTACCTTGGCGGTTCGTAAGTTTATGAAGATGGAAACACTAACACCTGCACTCTTGAATGAGCTCATTGAGAAAATTGAAGTCCATTCTATTGAGGGTAAGGGAAAGAACAAAACACAGAAAATCATTATTCATTATCGTTTTATCGGGGTAATTGAAAATCCTGTGAAAGAGGAAAATATAGTCCTTGAAGCAAGACAAGGCGTAGCCGTTGAATATCTCACGGCATAACAAAAAAGAGCAGGCGTAAAACCTGCTCGATACATAATAAATCATACTAAATTTAACTATGAGGAAATATAAAAAAAGAAAAGTGAGTATTCACTTGTGTTATGAATACTCACTATGGTACGAGTGGCGAGACTTGAAATATACACTCTATGTTTAATAACCAGTTTTGATGTGACACAAATGGCTATATATAGCCATTTATTGTATTCTGTGCTCTTCTCACATTGCATCAGCTTTACCCATGTACGTATAATGTACATAAAAAACAATGTACAAAATTTTCATCTTTCATTCTATCATAAATAGACTGTTTTCATGATAGATTAATGAAATATAAAATTCCCGACAAACTTTATCATTTACTTTATACTATAAGTGGGAACGAATATAAAAGAAATTGCATTGTTTTTTTAATCATAATAAAAACAAGGGATTCAAACCGACTGAACTGAGCTGACTGTACTGTCTGTACAATCAGTTCAGTTCTTTTTATGGTTACTTTATATTAAAAAAAGCTCTGATTTTTCCGTATTGATTTTCCAAAAAGGATTATATTGCTTTTTTTGGAAAAATTGCTGAAAATTATTTGACTTCGGTAATTTCTGTTGATATAATTATAGTGAATAATTATTTATTTTGTTTTGTTTTATATACTACGGAGGTACTCATATGAAACTTACAAAAAAGGTAATGTCCTTTATTCTTTGTGTACTTATGCTTACAACAAGCATTTATAATGACGGCTGGAGCCATGTTTTTGAAGAAATCACGGCATCAGCTATGGCGGGGCACGAACAAAAATACAACGACACTCGCATTGAGCTTGATTTCAATAAGGACTGGCTTTTTGCATTCAGTGATGACGATGCAACCTATATGAAGGGCTTTGATGATTCCGAATGGCAGTCGGTTGACCTTCCCCACGACTTCAGCATAACTCAGGATTTCACAACCGATGGCACAGAGGCGGAAACAGGTCACCTTCCCGGAGGCACGGGCTGGTACAGAAAATGGTTCAACCTTTATGAATACTACACGGGCGACCGTATCATCCTTAATTTTGACGGCGCCTATCAGCACACCTACGTTTACGTAAACGGCAAATACGTCGGCGAAAACCACTACGGCTACAACAGTTTTTCTTTTGAAATTTCAGATTACCTTATCTGCTCGAATACAGCAAAGAATCTTATCGCAGTAAAGGTCGTAAATGACCTTCCCAACAGCCGTTGGTATTCAGGCTCCGGTATTTACAGGGATGTGACTCTCACTGTTGCAGGTCCCGTACACGTTGCGCTTTACGGTCCGCGTATCACAACTCCCGACATCCACGACAAAATCGGTAAGGTCGATGCAAAAATAAAAATGCATAACGACACTGCAATTTCAAAGATAGTTTCCGTCGAAGCAACAGTTCTTGATAAGGACCATAACCCCGTAAGCGAAACGATAATATCAGACCCCATCACAATCCCGGCAGAAACGGAAAAGGAAGTAACGCTTTCTCCTGTTGTTGACAACCCTGAAATATGGGAACTTGATGACCCCACACTCTATAAGCTGAAAACCGTTGTCAAGGACAAAAACGGTGAGCTTATTGACGAATACCACACCACCTTCGGCTTCCGTTGTATGCAATGGACCAAAGACGGCGGATTTATGCTCAATCACGAGCATATCAAGCTCAAGGGCGTCTGTCTTCACCACGACCAGGGTGCACTCGGCGGCACGCAGGAATACGAGGCAATTTACCGTCAGATTGCAACGCTCAAGGATATGGGCTGTAATGCAATCCGTACATCTCATAATCCTTCGTCAAAAGCACTTATTGAAATCTGCAATCAGCTCGGTATGCTTGTTATTGTAGAATTTTTTGACGGCTGGGATGCATCAAAAAGCTACAATGAAAACGATTTCAGTAAATACTTTAACGAAAAAATCCCCGAATCAAACACAGCTATAGGCGCAAAGGGACAGAAATGGTTCCAGTATGTCGTTGAACATGCAATTCTCCGTGATGAGCATGACCCCTGTGTCATTGCATGGGATATCGGTAATGAGCTTTGCAACATAACGGAAGGTGAATCAACAGCAAATTATGAGTCAATTGCCGATTCCATAATTGCTATCACAGATAAGCTTGACCCCTCAAGAGTCGTATTCTACGGCAACAACAGACCCTTCAATGACAGCACAACAAAGATGCTCGATGACAAAATGGACGTCATCGGCGGTAACTACAATCCCGATGGTTGGGCTTACGTTATGAATGACCCGACAGATTCAAGGTCAGACAAGCCCTTTGTCGCAACGGAAGCAGCCTCTTCAATCAACAGCCGAGGTGTCTATTACACTATGGGCATCGATGAAGCAACAATGCAGTGCACCTCTTACGACACAAATGCCGTCAGCTGGGGTAACGAGGCTGCAGAGGCGTGGTATTACGTTGCCGCAAACGACTGGTTCTCGGGTGAATTCATCTGGACAGGTTTTGACTATATCGGCGAGCCGACTCCGTGGAATGACAGTTATGAGGCAAATCAGAATGTTGTTCCCAATTCATCGTACTTCGGTGTTGTTGACACGGCAGGCTTTGAAAAGGATTCCTACTACCTTTACAGAAGCTGGTGGAATGATACAAGTACAACCCTTCACCTTGTTCCCGGATCCTGGAACAAAGATAAGCTCACCGTAACAAACGGATATGTTCCCGTTGCAGTTTACAGCAATGCGGCAAAAATTGAGCTTTTGCTCAACGGAAAGGTTATCGCAACAGCAACAGCAACAGATGTTGCATCAGATGGCGGTCTTTATACATATAAGACCTGGCAGGAAACCGTTGTTGACGCTTCAAAGTGCACTTCAGAGCAATTCTACACCGGCACAGGTGAAGATTTATATGCTCAGTTCAGCGTAAAATACGAGGAAGGCACTCTTTCCGTAAAAGCATACGATGAAAACAACAATGAAATCACAAAAACAGTCGGTTCAACTGCTTCGGTAACGGGCACAGCAACCCAAATCGTGTCAAATGTATGGGGCAACGAAACCTTATTTATTGCTGACGGCACAGACTATGTATACGTTGAATTTGAAGCAAGAGATGCCGACGGAAACTTTATGAATGACTACAACGGCACTCTGAGCGTAAAGGTTGACGATTCTTCCGCAAGATACGCTAAAATTGTCGGTGTAGATAACGGAAACCCTGCAACAACAGAAAAATTCCGACAGGAATCTGTAATTATTTCAGATTCAGAGGCTGAAATTCAGATGTTCAACGGCAGAGCACTCTTAATTCTGAGAACAACTGACGAAGAAGGCACAATCAACGTCACCGCAATTGCTGCAGAGGGATCAACAATCTTCTCTTCCCAGGGTGTTACCGTAACAAGTGTAAGTGAATCAGACATAAGACTTACTGATGAACTTGATGAGGTTATCAGACAGAACGATACAAAATATCAGCCGACTCTTTACGATGAATTTGAGATCGTAAAATACCATATCAACAAGCTTACACCTCCCGAAGGCGGCTCAGACAGCACGGGCGGCTCAGGTGATTCGGGTGATTCTGGCGATTCTGGTAAGTATAAAATTTATCTTGCTGATTCATCTGTTACAGACGGTTGTATTCCCGACGGCGAATATATAATTAACACAAAAACATTCCTTATGTCTGACGGGCAATATCTCGATTGGGAAATGCTTGATGCTGATGAGTCTATTTATAATCCCAGATATGCTCCGAACGGCTCTGCTTACACATATCAGAGCTTTGATACAAGTGATGATAATATATTTGTATTTACGCATCAGGGGAATAACAGATATTACATTCAGAACAAAAGTACCGGTGAATATATTTACAGAGATGATTGGAAATTCAAATATAAAAACACACCACAAGAATTTACTATTCAGGTAAATGATAACGGCTCTGTCTATATTTATTCTGACATAGCATGGCCTACTTATTACATCAACTGTAATACCTGGGATGGAAATTTTGAATTAAATGCAACACAAAGCGAAAATTCTGTAATATGGTTGTATTCAGAACAGATTGTTCCGGAAATATCTGAAAATTCTGTTGCTTGTGTAATCAGCCCTGCTGACACAATCGCCTCCGAGGGTTGTATCGCAAATGGTGAATATGCAATATTCAATCAGGATGTTATAATGACCACCGGAATGTTTGAAGGCTGGTGCATAAACGCATCCGCTGATATTCAGAATAAGATTACTTCTGTCGGCACTCAATATCCGTATAGTGAATTCTATACAAGCAATGTGAACTTTTTGGAATTTACTCATATCGGTAATAACGAATATTATATCAAAAATACAACAACAGGCTTGTATGTTACTATAGGTGAATATTATAACGGATATTCGGAAGAACCGACGGCTATAGCTGTTGAAGTTGGTCCTAATGGTTCAATTTTGCTGCGTGCAAATGGTTTTTATCTGATTCATAAAACCGGTGAAGATCATTTCTACGCTGAAGATCCGCAGTGGATGCCTTCCGATATACACTCTTATGATGCCGCCAGATTGTGGCTTTATGCAAAAAGCAATAAGGTTTCTGCCGCAAAGCTTAATCTCTATAATGCTCTTCTTGAGGGTATTGCAGAGGACTATCACGTTTTCACAAGAGAAAGCTTTGAGACCTTGCTCAGACTTCTTGAAAACGGTGTCGGCGTTTATTCGGACCCGAAATCAAAAGATGCAGATTATGTTGCCGCAGCTCAGGCTATAAAGGATGCAATTGCAGCCCTTGAAATGGATATCAAGCAGATAGACGGCACACTTTTCAAATACGGATATGATAATACAGGTGACACTCCCGATTATTCGGCAGGCGGTACACTTATGAATGATATCACAGTCCGTACAATGAAAAATGCAATCCTTGCCGACAGCAATCTTGTAAGACAGATAAAGGATATCATCGGTTATGATACACGCAACTGGGAGCCCGGATATGCAGACAAAGCCCTTGATGAGGTTGCAGAGATTTATGCTGAAATCTACTCTCTGCAGTTTACGGGTGTACCTTATGCAAAATATGAGGGTAATCAGAATGCTGCAGTAAATGACCCTTATCCGCAGTATTTCTATAAAGATAATCCTCTTCTCACACTCTGGAATATCTATACCAAGGATCATACTCATGGTGCAGAGGATCCTGTGCCGGATTATGACGGTGTACCGCATGAAGTGCATAACGGTGCTTCCGTACAGGGTCTTGCAGGTGCAACACTCGAAAACGGAGTTGTAACTTCTCATGCGGCATATTCGATGCCTCTGCCTTACGGTAATGACGGACATGATTATGCGGACGGATCAGAACAGACGGATCTTGAACATTACAGATACGGTCTGACAACCAACGGCAGTGACTGGTGGGATATCAAACTCGAATATCTTGAAGGTATAAGTGTTTATTTCCCCGATATGTTCACCCGTGAAAATCTTGATGCCGACGGTAATGTTACAACTGCCACAACAGGTCAGTTCGCAAAATATTACTGGGATGCGGAATTCCCCATATTCATCAGCACGGATGAATACGGCGTAAATACATATCACTTTGACAGTAAGGATACAACACATCTTATTCAGGCTGAATTCGATGATGAAAATCAGACTGTTGATATGGAGCTCAATGAAGTCGGTCATTGGGGAGCTGTCGGTCCTAATGATCGTTCAGGTTTCTTCCCGTTCAACTATCAGAAGGGTGCAACAGACCTTGAAAACGAAAAAGCAATCTATCACTACGGATTCACATTCGAACATAACTTCTATATTCCCAAGGGCGGTAAACACGCAAACGGTGAAGAGGTTATATTCAATTTCTCGGGTGACGATGACGTTCTCGTTTACATCGACGGCGTTCTTGTTCTTGACAACGGCGGTCTTCACGGCGCCCGTGAGGTTACAATTAACTTCACAAACTGTACAATCAACTATCAGTATGTAATGGATGTTACAGACGGTGAACTCAAATCTCCCGATGAATACGGATATACATATTCATACAATAAAATTGTTGAAAATCATCCTGATGTTGAAAAATACAATGCAGATACAGTTGCTGCTCTTAACAAGCTTCATGATGTAATTTCAGACGGTCAGGTACATACACTCAACTTCTTCTATCTTGAAAGAGGTGCTTCGGACTCAAACTGCCGTATGTCATTCAACCTTTCCGAAACATCTGAAGAAGTAAGAATCATTGACCAGACTCTTACTCTCGATTACGGTCTTCCCGTTGAATATAACATAGAAGACAATAACAATCTTTCACAGGCTGCCGTTGATAACAATGTAAAGGTTGAATATCTCGGTCTTTGTGCCGTAAATGAAGAAGTTCACACAAGATATACTTTTGAACTGCCTGAGATTGATGTGCCGTTTGAAGACGGAGTCACATATACCGTTGACGGCATGAAATACGGCACATGTACAATAGATAAAGACGGCAACACATCATATACGCTCAATTCAATGAACATGACCGAAGCTGAGCATTTCTATGTCTGTGCAAAAATCACGGGTGACCCCACATATGCCGAAGATGTTGTTTATTATCAGATTGAAAAAACAACATTTGTCCCCGCAACTTCAATTTATTATGAAGACACCTTTGATACGCTGACATATACCGACGGTAAAGTCCCCGCAAATTATGATAATTCCGTAAATAATTACGGCATATGGAAAACAAGCGGTATGCAGGAAACAACTCTCAGACAGTCTGCAGACCTTACGGACAGCGAGGCTGATCCTTACGGATATGAAACGAATTATATGTCTTTTGCCCAATACAGCGGCGGAAGCACACATTATGTTGATGTCAGCACAAAGAATAATCCGCAATCGGCATACAGCGGCGGCTCAGGTGCCGCATGGCCGACTGTTGATTTCACATTCACAGGCACGGGCTTTGACCTTATAAGTGTCTCTGACAGCACAACGGGTATATACAATGTGATTATAAAAAATGAAGACGGCAGGATTGTCAGAAATCATCTTGTTGATACATTCTACGGCTATAATTACGGCAGAATCTATAATGATGCAAACGGTAATCCCACACTTGAATCATCAGGCACAACACCGATGTACAGGTCAAAGGAAGGTCTTTGCACACCGACAAAGATGTATTACGATAAAAACGGTGCAATTACCGATATTCCGCATTATTATGATGCAGACGGTAATTCATCCGAAGAAGTTACCGATAACCCCGCATATGCATATGCTTACGGTTGGATTCTTGCCGAAGACGGCTCAAGAGATACACTTTATCAGATACCCGTCATAAAAGTGACGGACCTTGAATATGACACATACAGCGTAACCATCACGCCTTCATTCTCGAGCCGGTACGGACACTTCTCCACAGCTCAGGACGGCACAAACTATTACAGACTGTATCTTGATGCAATCAAAATCTTCTCTCCCGCAGGTGAGAATGACGGCATTGAAGATAAAGAAGTAAAGGATGCATATTCAACCGATGATGAACTTTATCCCAGCTATCTTGAACTTAAAGATATGCTCATCGGTGCCGATTCATTGTCAGAGCCTGATGCAGAAAAGCAGGGTATTATCTTTATAGACGGTATTGCCGCTCTCGACAATAACATTGAAATATATAAATATGCAGGCCCCAATAATGAACTTTATCTTGCAAAGGATCAGGCGGTTGCATTTGAAATTATTGCAACGGCAGTTCCTACCGATATTCAGTTAGGCACAAAACTTGCATGCGGCAGCCCCGCGCTTACAGTTTCATATGCTTCAAAAACAACGGAGCTTGAAATTGAAACAGCAACAGACCTTTATTACTCGCTGAACACGGTTCTTCCCGGTGACGGCAAACTTACATGGCAGCAGATTACAGCCGCAGACGGAAATAACTACTATACAACGGGAACGGTTGTTATTCAGAATACGGGTGATGCAGACAGCGTGCTTTCAATCACAAACCTCAAATGGACATTCTCACAGTTCGGCGGAAAGGGATATTTTCGAATTCCGACACCCGTTGAGGAAGAAGTGCTTATGGTTGCCTCAACATATGCAACTCCTGCAGCTGCATATTCTCTTATGAGAATGAGAACTGCCGCACTCGATATTGAACAGGCAGGAGCGCCTGAAGTTTCAACCGATGTCGACGGCAACAGCGTTGTTTCGGTAAAACTCAATACATCGTCTGATGTTGATTCTCTTGTAATTACGGATGAAAACGGCAATCCCTTGTCACCCGGACAGTATGAATATTCTGCATCTGAAAACGAAGATGAAAATATCATCGAATGGACTGTAAATATAACAGTCACGGGAAGCGGAACATTTACTTATCTTGTTGCGGGAGCTTATGAAAACGGTTATACCGATATTTCAAAGACAGTATCCGTTGAAGTGACTGTTGAAGAACCGCAGACGGAAACAGAACCTGAGAATAAGCCCGAAGATACGAAAAATGACGGAAGTTTCCTTGATTCATTTGCCGCATTCTTCAGAAGACTGTTTAAATTCCTGAAATCATTTTTTGCACTGTTGGGAATTCCGGTATAAAACCGTAAATAACTATCACAACACAAACGGAGTCCTCTGCGATTTCTGAGGGCTCCGTTTTCAGAAAGCAGATGTTTATATGAAAAAATTTTTTATTGCCGCAGGGATTACAATTCTGCTTGCAATTGCCGTGTTTTCTGCAGTAATGCTCATAAACGGAAATTCACCGTCAGAAGAGCCGACAACCGTTGTAAGTGAGGAAACTGAAAGCAGAACAGCATATGCGCAGAAGCCGTCAACAGACATAAATGTTGACAGCTGGCTTAAAATTTCGGAAATTACAGAATATAACGGCAGACTTGCCGTTGTGGCTGAAAATATTTCCGGTACCGATGTTGAATATGCCGTTCTCACAGTAAAAAACGGCAATGAAACATACAGTTTCAACGCATCTGTATTGCTCAGAAACACAAAGGTCATGCTTATGTGCAACGAAAATGTCGGTTTTGATGCCGATGCGGTATATACGCTTTGGAAAACGGAAAATATTCTGAATTTCGCCACTCCTCCGTCAATGAATGAAGATGTGCTTGAAATAAGCGTTCTGAACGGCTCTGTGTCCGTTAAAAATATATCCGGCAAGGATATTGATTCTGATATTTTAATCTGTTATAAGGATAATGCAGACGGCATCCCGGACGGAAGCGTTACTCGCAGAATAAGACTTTCAGGGCTTGCCGCTTCTGCAAAGACATTTGTAAACACACCTGAACTCAATAAAAACAATTGCACAATAATGTTTACTCAATATTGAAATCTCACAAGCAGGCATTTCCCATAAATGAGATTATGTAAACAAGAATTTATAAAAAACCGTTAAAGTGCTGAGCTTTAACGGTTTTTTCACTGGTACCTTTAGGGGTGGCAATAAACCCCCCGTTCTACCGGGGGAGGGAAACGAGCGGAGCAAAAATAAAAACGGCGAGCTAAAAGCAAGCCGAAAAGACCTATACAGAAGAAAAACCTCCGAGTATAATAGTAAATGGTTTGGCGACCGCATTACTAAAGATACAAGGAGGAAATTCAACATGAAGTTAAAGAATAATGAAATAAAAAGCAGTGTACATTCAAAGTACAGATGTCAGTATCACATAGTATTTGCACCAAAGTACAGAAGAAAAGAAATCTATGAAAAACTGAAAAAAGATATCGGAGAGATATTGAGAAAACTGTGTGAACAAAAGGGAGTAGAAATAATAGAAGCAGAGGCATGTGTAGACCATATACATAAAGTTAACAACAAAAGAAAAAACCTATAGTTTTTGTGGAACCAGACGGACCAAACGGACCGCTATATTTGTGCACAAATAACAAAAAAGCTTGCTAAACAGCAAGCCTTTTTGTTTTAAATGGTCCGAGTGGCGAGACTTGAACTCACGGCCTCTTGACCCCCAGTCAAGCGCGCTCCCAACTGCGCCACACCCGGATATTCGGAACGTTTGATATAATACCACACTCTTTCAGATTTTTCAAGCCTTTTTTTGCAAATTTTTTAAAATTTTTTTTATTTTTTTCAAAAAGCTTGATTTTTTAGTCTACATGGTGTAGAATGAAGGTGTAGTCTACAAGTTGTAGAATGAATTTCGGAGGTGTTTTTATGAGTGAATTGCAGATGGGGGTTATCGAGTCCCGTTTTGCGGACATTATATGGGGTAACGAACCCGTTGCCACGACTGAACTTGTTAAACTGAGTGAAAAGGAGCTTCATTGGAAGAAAACCACCACATATACCGTTCTTAAGCGGCTTTGTGACAAGGGGATTTTTCGTAATGAAAAAGGAACTGTTACTTCGCTTATTTCAAAAAATGAGTTTTACTCGGTGCAGAGTGAAAAATTTGTTGACGAAACCTTCGGTGGTTCTCTCCCTGCATTTTTGGCGGCATTTACTTCGAGAAAATCACTTACTCGGGAGGAAGTTGACGAGCTCCGCAGAATGGTTGCAGATTTTGAGGAGGGCTGAATATGACTGACTTGTTTATTTCGCTTTTCAATATGAGTATAATTGCATCCTGGCTTGTGCTTGTGGTTGTTGTGCTTCGTTTCCTTCTGAAAAAATCACCAAAGTGGATAAATGCGGTGCTTTGGGCATTTGTCGGTTTCCGTCTTATCTGCCCGTTTTCATTTGAGAGTATTTTCAGCCTTATTCCTAGCACGGATACCGTTCCTCACGATATAATTTATTCTCAGTCACCGACAATACATAGCGGAATACCGTCTGTTAACAGCACGGTTAACCCCATAATATCGGAAACTTTTGCACCTGATGTCACAAACAGCGTAAATCCTTTGCAGGTTGTTCTTTTTGTGACCGTGATTCTGTGGATTGTCGGTATTGTTGCAATGCTTGTTTATTCATGCGTGAGTTTTCTTCGACTGAAGGGTAAAGTGCGTGAAGGTGTTGTTCTCAAAGACAATATATGGCTCTGCGACAGGATTGACACGCCCTTTATTCTCGGACTTTTTAAGCCCCGTATTTTTCTGCCGTCGGGTATGGCTGAGAGTGATACGGAATATGTCATCGCTCACGAAAAGGCACATCTTAAACGCCGTGACCACTGGTGGAAGCCTCTGGGCTTTATTCTGCTGACGGTCTATTGGTTTAATCCCGTGATGTGGCTTGCGTACATACTTCTGTGCCGTGACATTGAACTCGCCTGCGACGAAAAGGTCATAAAGGAAATGGGTGCTGATATAAAGAAGTCATATTCTCAAGCACTTATCAACTGCAGTGTATTAAGACGCACAATTTCGGCTTGTCCGTTGGCTTTCGGTGAAACAGGTGTCAAGAGCAGAATTAAGTCTGTTCTCAGTTACAAAAAGCCCACGCTGTGGATTATCATTATTGCAGTCATTTCGTGTATTGTAGTTGCTGTGTGTTTTCTGACAAATCCGAAAGCAGACCTTAAAGACAGTAATCCCGAACTAGATGCGGCTGTTTCACAGGCTATTCTCGAAGTCAATTCGTCAGGGGAGCTTTATAATACGGAATGTGTTGCAGAGGGACATATAATATACGGCATTGAGGAAGAGGGGGACAATGTCACCGTTTACCTCCAGGAGGAATTTGCAGGCTTCGGCTTCAAGAACGGCTATTTTATGGAGCAGACGGGGCATATCATTCCTGCAGTTTACACTTTTATAAAAAATGATGACGGCTATGTGCTCTCGGATTATGATTATCCTATGGACGGTGAAAAATATTACGATTCAATAAAAGAAATGTTTCCGTCTGAGTATGTATACCGTGCATTCAATGTTTCCGAAAAGGATTATGCCGATATGTGGGCACAATGTGTGTCTTATGCCGAAGATTATCTTATAAGAATCGGCAGGGATGCTGAAGTACGTGATTACAGCGAAGTGCCTCATGTAATGTTGACGGATGTAGGTGTGTCTGTCGAGGTTTCAAACAGAATTATTGAGAATGAATCACTTAATTGTTATGACTCCGACATCGGCAATTACGAAGTACTTGACGGCGGTATAAGATATGTTTACCGTACCGATTATGACAAAGACAGAGGAGTTATAATCTATACAACTGAGGTCTATAAGACAGGGGACATAATCGAGAAAATTGAAATAGACGGTCAGACGGGTGAAATTCTTCTGAAAGAAAATAATGATGTTGTATTGCCCGAGCCGGAAAATCATATAGAAAAAATTTATTATTATCCCGAAAGGCTTAATTATGCTGTTGCGGCTCAAACTGTAAAAGAAATGTCCGACAAATACAGCATAACTGCAATTCATTATCCTGCAAGCGGTGAGGTTGAATCGGGAATTCTTATCGGTGAAGCATATTGTAATGAAGTCGGCAATCTGCTCGAGCATGTGAAATGGAAAAGAAGCTTACCACCTATTGAAGACCTTTCATCACCCGGCTCTGTGGAGTTCGTTATTGAGGAAGACTACAGAGTAACTGTCTATAAAAGAAAATCAGGCTCTTTGTTTGCTTATGCCGTTGTAAAATACGGAGAAGAGGAAAGATATTATCACGCATCATACGGTGATTACAAGGAGGCTGTGGCAATTCTGCATCCGCCTGAAAATATTGCAGAGGCACCTGCCGTGTGGACCTACAGTCCGCATCTGAGTGCAACATGGCACAGCTTCTTTGCTGTTGAGTTCGGCATTGATGTGGATTACACACATACTGTCACATCATGCCGTAACGGTGAAATGGTGAACCTTGATGCTGACGGACAGCCTCACGGAACTTCAATGAAATTTGAAAACGGAGAGACAATATACTGGACACCGGATGAGTCTGTTTTTAAAAAGGAAAATTATGATGCAGAGATTCATTTCACGTTATATGACGGCGATGTTCAGCTTTATTACGGAAGTCTGTTGCTGACATGTGTTGAAAGAACAAATACTGCCACATTTGAAGTTTATCTTCAGGATTCAAGCGGCCTTGTCCTCAGGCAAGGCACCAACGGGGCATATATTGAAAAAGAGGCAAGCGGCTCTCTTGCACCAGTATGGGGGTATGATGAATATTTATATTCGTCTGAACACGATTCTGCATATATTTCGTTGTCGCACAGTACAAGAAAGGCTTTTTTCAGTCTGTCATCTTTAAGCAATTATGTCTGCAACGGAACATATACCGAAGATGATATTTATATTGTAATAACCGACAATGATATGAAGCATCAGTACACATTCAAAAAAGGCGGAAATTGTTTGTATTTTGTTGCAGATAAATCATCAAAAGTTCCCGAATATAAATATGAAACAGACGGTAAGCCTGTTCCTTGTGTGCCTGATTGGGCATATTTTGAAAGTTATGGGTATTCAGTCGGATATATCGACAAGACCTATGCAGATATTGACGGTGACGGAATAAAGGAAGACTGTGTTCTCGGCTACGGACCTACATCGGGACTGTTTACGGTGACATTCTATGCTTATGAAAACGGTGAGCTTGAGTATTGCAACACATTCAATAGTGAAATTCAAGAAATTTCTTTTGGTTGGGATGAAAAAGGAAAAACTGTTATCAGAGGTTCTGAATTCCGTTCGGGAAAAGACCCGTTGGAAAAGACATATGATGTTATTGTTGAAGATGGCAACATTGTCCTGAAATCGGGAAATAAAATGATGCCGTACTGGGGACCGCAGGGGCCAGGCAACAGTTGGATGGATGTTTCTCAATAAAATTATAATTATACGGATGCCCACGGGTGTCCGTTTTTTTTTGCGGTAAATCAGAATTTGTCGAACTAAAGTTCGACAAAAATTCTCAATTCTCAATGCTCAATGCTCAATTGTGGAAATGGCTTCGCCCTTTGACCCATTTGTATAATTCAAGCCCGAAGGGCTTCCGAAATTGCGAATTGAGCATTTCAAATTGCGAATTTGAAAGAGCTCGATAAATCATTGTTTGTGCAAATATTACAAATTGAGTCAAAAAATATCGGCAGGTTGTCTTGCAATATAGTCAAAAAAATGCTTGAAATCTTTAAAAAAAGGTGCTAAAATAATATCATATATAACTATAATTATGATTGATTGTAAATGGAGGCAGGTTAATTATGGAACATACAGTAAAAGAAGAATACCGTGTTCCGATGTACCTTTTCCATGAGGGAAGCAATGCGAGAGTATACGAATTCCTCGGCGCACATCCTACCGATGACGGTAAAACCGTTTTCAGGGTGTGGGCACCGAATGCCGTTTCGATTGCTGTTTCAGGCTCTTTCAACAACTGGAGCGAAACGGCTGATGCTATGTACCGCATAAACGGCGGAGACATATGGGAAGCTGTTGTTGACGGCGTTAAGGTTTATGATTCGTATAAATACTGCATAAAGGCGAAAAACGGAAAAACATTCATGAAAGCCGACCCTTACGGTTTTCACACGGAAACAAGACCTGATACCGCATCAAAATTCTATGACATCTCCGTCTTTGAATGGGATGACGATGAATGGCAGGCAGAGAAAAAGAAAAAGTCTGTTTATGCTTCTCCCGTGAACATATATGAAGTTCATGCAGGTTCATGGAGAATGCATGACGACGGCAATTTCTATTCTTACCGTGACCTTGCGGATGCGATTGTGCCTTATGTCAAGGATATGGGCTACACTCACATTGAATTCCTTCCGCTTACGGAATATCCGTTTGACGGCTCATGGGGTTATCAGGTAACGGGCTATTTTGCTCCCACATCAAGATACGGCACTCCCGAAGACCTTGCATACCTTATAAATAAGTGCCACAATAACGGAATCGGCGTTATCCTTGACTGGGTACCTGCACATTTCCCCAAAGATGCCCCGGGACTTTACGAGTTTGACGGTACGCCCTGTTATGAATATGCAGACCCCCGTAAGGGTGAGCATTATGAATGGGGAACGAGAGTTTTTGACTACGGCAGAAAGGAAGTAAGAAGCTTTCTTCTTTCAAGTGCCGAGTTCTGGCTCAGGGAATACCACATTGACGGTATCCGTGTTGATGCTGTTGCTTCAATGCTTTATCTCGACTACGGCAGAGACGACGGTCAGTGGGTTGCAAACGAAAAAGGCGGCAGGGAAAATCTTGAAGCCGTTGCATTTCTTCGTAAGCTTAATGAGGTTGTTTTCCGTGAGCATCCCGAAGTTCTGATGATTGCCGAAGAAAGCACAGCATGGCCGCTTGTTACAAAACCGACTGCAATCGGCGGTCTGGGGTTCAACTTTAAATGGAATATGGGCTGGATGAACGATATCTTAAGATATTTCGGTCTTGACGGCTATTTCAGAAAATATAATCACGACCTTATAACATTCTCATTCTTCTATGCATTTTCAGAGAATTTCATTCTTCCGATTTCTCACGACGAAGTTGTTCACGGCAAAAAGTCACTTCTTGACAAAATGCCCGGTGAATATGACGATAAGTTCCATTCACTCAGAGCATTTCTCGGCTATATGTATGCTCATCCCGGCAAAAAACTGCTCTTTATGGGACAGGAGTTCGGTCAGTTCATTGAATGGGACGAAAAGAAACAGCTTGACTGGTTCTTACTTGATTACGATGCTCATAAGAATCTGCAGAAGTACACAAAGGCTCTGAACCACTTCTATAAAGAAAATTCACCCATGTGGGAAATTGACTATTCATGGGAAGGCTTTAAGTGGCTTGTGAGTGATGACTGTGACAACTCCGTAATTGCATTCCAGCGAATGAACGAAAAGGGCGAAACAATTGTTGCCGTGTGTAACTTTACAAATGTCCCGAGAGATTCATACAAAATCGGTGTTCCCGAAAAAGGCGCATATGATGTGGTCTTCAATTCCGACAGTAAGGAGTTCGGAGGCAAAGGCATGAGCAAAAAGCGTGTTTACAGAACAAAGAAACAGCCCATGCACGGAATGGAACAGAGTATTGATATGACTCTGCCCCCGCTTTCGACAATTTATCTTAAGTACAGAAGTGTATAATAATTAGTAATGAGTAATTAGTAATGATTAATGGTGGATGGGGCTTTGCCCCATACCCCATTTCAGAGCGAAGCGGAACATAAGTCGCTTGCGACTTCCGACATTGCTCATTTCTCACTACTCATTAATCATTTTTATTCCGTTAAATTATTAATTGATATACCAAATGAAAGGATTGATTATTATGGCAAGAAAAACAGAATGTCTGGCTATGCTGCTCGCAGGCGGACAGGGCAGCAGACTGGGTATCCTTACTAAAAACGTGGCAAAACCTGCCGTTCCTTACGGAGGTAAGTACAGAATCATTGACTTCCCCCTCTCCAACTGCATAAATTCAGGTATTGATACAGTCGGTGTTCTCACACAGTATCAGCCTCTTGAACTTAATGATTATATCGGCAACGGTCAGGCATGGGACCTTGACAGAGCAAACGGCGGTGTTCATATTCTTTCACCCTATCAGCAGATTCAGGGTACAGACTGGTACAGAGGCACAGCTAACGCTATTTATCAGAACATAAACTTTATTGACAGATACAATCCCGAATATGTGGCAGTCCTTTCAGGTGATCATATCTACAAAATGGACTATGCAAAGATGCTCGATTACCATAAGGAAAAGGGTGCAGCATGTACTATAGCTATGCTCGAAGTACCCTGGGAAGAGGCATCAAGATTCGGTCTTATGTTCGTTGATGATGACGGAAAGATCACAGCTTTTGAAGAAAAACCCAAGAATCCCAAGAGCAACAAGGCTTCAATGGGTGTTTATATGTTCACATGGAGCAAGCTCCGTGAATACCTCATTGCTGACGAAGCAAAGGAAGGCTCATCAAACGACTTCGGTAAGGATGTTATCCCCGCAATGCATAATGCAGGCGAAGTTATGGTTGCTTTCCCGTTTGACGGCTACTGGAAAGACGTAGGAACAATCGACAGCCTCTGGGAAGCTAACCTTGACCTTCTCAATCCTGTTGCTAATATTGACCTTTCAGATAAATCATGGAAGATTTTCTCAAATAATCCCGTTACACCTCCTCAGTATGTGGCTGATTCTGCAGAAATCCAGAATTCACTCATCACGGGCGGCAGCCATGTAGAAGGTGCTGTTGATTACTCAATTCTCTTCTCAAACGTTACCGTTGAAGAGGGTGCAGAGGTCAAATATTCAATCGTTATGCCCGGTGCAAAGATTGAAAAGGGTGCAAAAGTTCAGTATGCTATGGTTGCAGAAAATGCAGTCGTTAAATCAGGCGCAGTTGTAGGTGAAGACCCTCAGGAATGCGCAGACAGAGAAAAATGGGGCGTTTCGGTTGTAGGTCCTAACCTTACAATCGGTGAAAATGCAAAGGTAAAAGCACAGACCATGGTTGTTGAAAATGTAGAAGGAGGTGCTGAAGTATGATAGGCAAGAACGTATTGGGTATTCTTTATTCAGACGCATATAATGACAGTATCAGCGATCTTACCGCGCTTCGCACGGCGGGTTCCGTTCCTTTCGGCGGCAGATACCGTTTCATTGATTTCCCCCTTTCAAATATGGTAAACAGCGGCATTATCAAAGTCGGTGTTATCGCAAAGAGCAACTACCGTTCACTTATGGACCATGTAGGTTCAGGTAAGTCATGGGATCTTTCAAGAAAAAATGCAGGTCTCTTCATTCTTCCTCCTTATAACTTCGGCGGCGGTCAGTATTCAGGCAGACTTGAAGCACTCAGAAACACAATGGATTTCATTCAGGCTTCAAATGAAGAATATGTTCTTCTCTGTGACACAAATATCATCTGCAATATGGATTTCGGAAAGCTTGTTGAATATCACGAAGCAAAAGAAGCTGACATCACAATCTGCTATAAGAACGGCAAATATCCTCAGCTTGCAAATCTCATGAAATTCAAGCCCGAAGCAGACGGCAGAATAAAGAAAATGGCTGTTCCTCCTCAGGCAGAAGAGGGTGAGGGTACATACGGTGTCAACATAATCGTTATGAAGAAGTCACTTCTTGAAAGAATGGTTATTCAGGCAACTGCAGGTGATTATGATATCTTTGAAAAAGAAGTTATCATGAAAAACCTTGATAAGCTGGGTATTTACGGCTATGAAATTGACACTTACTGCTCAGTAATCGATTCAATGCAGACATATTATGATACAAATATGGATCTTCTTGACCCTGCAATCAGTGCAGATGTTTTTGACAGAAAGAATCCCGTTTACACAAAGGTTCATGACGATATGCCCGCAATTTACGGTATCGGTTCAAAGGCTAAGAACTGTGTTCTTGCAGACGGCTGTAAAATTGAAGGCGAAGTTGAAAACTCTGTTCTCTTCAGAGGCGTTCATGTTGCAAAGGGTGCTGTTGTAAAGAACTCAGTTATCATGCAGTCATGCTACATCGGTGAAGATGCAAATCTCAACTGTGTAATTATGGATAAAAACGGTGTGATAAGACCCAGAAAATCAATTTCGGGTGACAGCACATATCCCATTTACATCGGCAAAAACATTACTATTTAATAATTGACATTATAAATCGGATAATGTATAATATAGGGTAAGATGTAGAAGTCTTACCCTATTATTTTTTATTTTTTCCGGGAGGGAAAAGAAATGCCACCTAAAAAAGGCGGTCTGGGAAAAGGATTCGATGCACTTTTTGCCGATAATTCCGTTGAGGAACTCGATGAGGGCAGAAGTGTAATAACACTCAGACTTAATGATATAGAACCGAATAAGAATCAGCCCAGACAGTATTTTGATGATGATGCTCTGTCAGAACTTGCTGACAGCATATCGGAGCATGGTGTTCTTCAGCCCCTCATCGTCAGACCTCTTGCAGGCGGCACTTATCAGCTCGTTGCAGGTGAAAGAAGATGGAGAGCATCAAGACTTGCAGGACTCACGGAAGTTCCCGTTATCGTCAGAGCGCTGACTGATTCAGAAGTCGCAGTCATTGCACTTATTGAAAATCTGCAGAGAGAGGACCTCAACCCCATTGAAGAGGCAGAGGGTATCAGCAGACTTATTGAAGAATATTCATTCACTCAGGAACAGGCGGCTCAGAAGCTCGGAAAATCCCGTTCAGCCGTTACAAATACACTCCGTCTTATGTCTCTGCCCGAAAGAGTAAGAGGACTTGTAAGTGATGAATTCCTTACGGCAGGTCACGCAAGAGCACTCCTCGGTCTTGAAGAAAAGTCACTTATCGAAGAGATTGCAGATGAAGTAATAACAAAGAAACTTTCGGTAAGAGAAACCGAGAAGCTTGTCAAACAGACCAACTCATTGAATGATACAAAAACTAAAAAAATCAAAAAGCGTGACACATTCTATGATGAAGTTGAGCTTTCACTCTCAGACACACTCGGAAGGAAAGTTGTTGTAAAAGAATCAGGCAAGGGCGGTAAGCTTGAATTTGAGTTCTTTGATAAAGAAGACCTTGTAAAGCTTGCCAAACTTTTTGAGGAATAAAGGAGAACACAGAAAATGATTGATATTAAATTTTTAAGAGAAAATCCCGATGTTGTAAAAGAAAATATAAAAAAGAAGTTTCAGGACAGCAAGCTTCCTCTCGTTGATGAAGTAATTGCTCTTGATAAGGAATACAGAGAAAACAAGACAAATGCAGATAATCTCAGAGCTTCAAGAAACAAGGTTTCAAAGCAGATCGGTATGCTTATGGCTCAGGGCAAGAAGGAAGAAGCTGAAGAGGCTAAGAAGCTTGTTGCTCAGCAGGCTCAGGAGCTCACAGACTGCGAAGCAAAAGAGGCTGAACTTTCAGAAAAAATAAAGAAGATAATGATGATTATTCCCAACATCATTGACCCGAGCGTTCCCGTTGGTAAGGATGACTCTGAAAATGTTGAAGTTCAGAAGTACGGCGAACCCGTAACTCCCGATTTTGAAGTTCCTTATCATACAGATATTATGGAAAGATTCTGCGGTATCGACCTTGACTCTGCAAGACGTGTTGCAGGTAACGGTTTTTATTATCTCATGGGTGATATCGCAAGACTTCACTCAGCAGTTATCTCATATGCAAGAGATTTCATGATTGAAAGAGGCTTCACATATGTTGTTCCTCCTTTCATGATCCGTGCAGATGTTGTTACAGGCGTTATGAGCTTCGCAGAAATGGAAGCTATGATGTATAAAATTGAAGGCGAAGACCTTTATCTTATCGGTACAAGTGAACATTCAATGATAGGTAAATTCATCGACCAGATGATTCCCGAAGAACAGCTTCCTCTCACTCTTACAAGCTATTCACCCTGCTTCCGTAAGGAAAAGGGCGCTCACGGTATCGAGGAAAGAGGCGTTTACAGAATTCATCAGTTTGAAAAGCAGGAAATGGTTGTTGTGTGTAAGCCCGAAGAAAGCCCCAAGTGGTTCGATGTTCTCTGGCAGAACACAGTTGACCTCTTCCGTTCACTCGATATCCCCGTAAGAACTCTCGAATGTTGCTCAGGCGACCTTGCAGACCTCAAAGTAAAATCAGTTGACGTTGAAGCATGGTCACCCAGACAGCAGAAGTATTTCGAGGTCGGCTCATGTTCAAACCTCGGCGATGCTCAGGCAAGAAGACTTTCAATCAGAGTAAAGGGCAAGACAGAAAAATATCTTGCTCACACTCTCAACAATACAGTTGTCGCTCCTCCCAGAATGCTCATCGCATTCCTTGAAAACAACCTCAATGCAGACGGCAGCGTAAATATTCCCGTAGCTCTCAGACCTTATATGGGTGGCGCAGAAAAAATCGTTCCTAAGAACTAAGTAAAAAATCCCCGATTTCGTGTCGGGGATTAAAAATACTTGACAATATTGAAATTATAGCATATAATATAGTCAAGAGGTAACCGTAAAAAGCGGTTAGCCGAAAAGTGTTATATTTTTATTTTATAACTGCTCTGTCTGCCAACAGGGCGGTTATTTTTTTCTTATGGTAATTGTTATTGATTTTGTTTCTTTATTAAATACATAAAAAAGTAAACATAACAAAACTTTCATCATAAGTGCAGCACCTCCTCTCGGAGAGTGTGCTAACCGCTTCTGTTGCCTCTTGGCTACAATATTATTATAGTTGCGGTGTCGGAAAATGTCAATAAACGCATAAAATAAAAGTATGAAAACTGTCATTGCGCGGTCTTCATACTTTTTTATATTTTGAATATTTCGTCATATGTGCAACATAGAATGTTTTTGAAATGAATTATTTCATCGGGGTATAAATGTCTTTGCCCCACTTCAATTTTTGCAACGGCACTTCTTGTTATATCGCATCCCTCAAGTTGCAGTTTTGCAGACATCATTTCTTGAGTGATGTTCGCTTTTTCTCTGAGCATCCGCAGATTATTGCCGATTTTCTTCTCAATTTCAATGTTCACATTAAAACCTTTTTGCGCTTATTCGGGAACAACTTTGTTGACATTATTATACAATTGTGTTAATATGAATTTACACCAATATTGGTGAAAAAGATGATTTTTTCGGAGTGGTGAAAATGAAAAAATCTTATATAATGTAAAGGACATTATAATTGAATGCTAATTATTTTGAAAATGGAAAGGCGGATTTTTATGAAAAAACTAAAAAAATTTTTCATTATCTCGATGGTGATAATATTATTAATTAGTTCTGTTCCTGTTGCAAATGCTGGTACGGGAGGCAAATCAAGAAATGATGCTGTAAATTGGGCGTTTTCACAAAATGGAAAATCATTAGATTATGATGGTGTGTATGGTGCACAATGTGTTGATTTAACGAAGTATTATTATAAGTTTTTAGGAGTTTCGCCTGTTACCGGTAATGGTTGTGATTATGCAAAAAATTCTTTACCGTCCGGTTGGCAAAGAATACAATATTATGCTGGGTTTGTACCGCAACCTGGTGATGTTGCCGTTTGGACTTATACGACAAGCAAATATGGGCATGTTGCAATTGTTACATCGGCTGATGCTTCAACCATGAATGTTGTTGAACAAAATGGTTCAACACATGTTACGAGAACACATTCATATAATTATTCATATGGTACTTTTTATGGTGTAATAAGACCTGATTTTCCTGATGTTGTTGTACCTACAATAACTTATTCATCCATTCCTGAAGGTGAATACAAACTTCAGAATGCTGCGGGTAAGTATCTTGGTGTTGAAGCCGGCGGTAATAAAAACGGAAATGTTCATGCTGTGAACGGTGATGATTCAGCTGAACAGAATTTCAGAATCAAGAATACTGAAATCGGTAAACAGTATTATATTAAGAATTTGGCTAACGCATCACAATATTGTGTAAATACATATACGCCAACAAATACTCTTACATCACAGTCAGATGTAAGATTGTGGGATGAAAATACAAGTAATTCCAAATATTGGGGTTTTGAAGATGCAGGCGGCGGATATTATTATATAAGATGTATGATGAATCCGCAGTTTGTTTTGACCGCTGACGGATATAATTATCCCGAAAATGTTACCGTTCTTCCATTTGACGGCAGAGACACTCAGAAATGGAAGCTTATTGACAACTCAATAAAGAAACCCACATGGGCAAGTATTCACGCAAGTTGTACAGAAATGTATGTCGGTGAATCTATTTATTTTGAATTTAACAGTGATTTTGCCGATTCATACACAATAGGGATTGACAGAAATAATGAACGAATTCTGACTCAGGGATTCGGCAGTGAAAAGAGTTTTACATACACATGTGAGCAGCCCGGTAATTACAGTGCATATATAAGTGCATCAAATTCAGCCGGTGGACTTGACAGTAACAGAGTTTACTGGACAGTATTTGAACCCGAGGTATATGGAGATGTTAATCAGGACGGTGTTCTTGATATAGCAGATGCGTATTTTATTCTTGAGCAGACCGAATATAATGCAGATTATGATTTTGATGAAGACGGCATTCTTACTTCAGATGATGCAAGAATTGTTTACAGAGAGACTGTTGATCCGAGATTATTAACCGAATCTCCCGAAATTGATTTTGAATCTTCTGACTTGCCGTGTATTCGAATAGAAAAAATAGCCTCCGAAAATCCTGATGAAATACAGGTTTTAGTCTATATTGATAATGATTTCGGAACGGAATCAGGTTTTATTAATATTGAATATGATTCTGCAGTTCTTGAATATGCCGGTTTCAGCAGTCTTATTCCTGAATCTACAGCAATTATGACTGTTAATGATGTTACTGATGAATCAGTTAATTTTTCATATGCTTTTCTGAATCATGCGGATAATAACAATAATCTTGCAATTATTTCATTTAAAATTATTTCAGCTACAGAAACAAAATTGAATTCTTACGGACATTGCAGAACGATTTCTTTTACAAAACAGACATTGGGTGAAATAACAGTTAATACTCCTCCCCATGAACATAACTTTATAGAAAAAGAGAGAGTCGAAGCTACCTGTTCAGCATCAGGACATATATATTATGAGTGTGAATGTTTTGAATCTTATGTTGAAAATCTTGCGAAGCTTGAACACACCCCCGGAGAATGGGAAGTTATATTCCCCGCTGAGGTCGGCGTTGAAGGACTCAGACAGCAGAAATGTACTGTTTGCGGTCTACCGGTTAATGAGGAAATAATTCCTGCTCTTGAAGAACATGAACATGTTTTTTTGCCGGGTGAACCTATAGAACCTTCATGTACAGAAGAAGGCGGTGTCGAATATTTATGTGAATGTGGTTCAGGATATACGGAAGTTATTCCGGCAATAGGTCACATACCGGGAGAATGGAAAGTGGTGACACCTGCTGATATCGGTGCTGAAGGACTTAGACAGCTGAAGTGTACTGTTTGCAATTATGTTATTGAAGAAGAAATTATTCCCGCTCTTAAAGAACCTGAACCTTCTGATTCAGTGACTCTGAAAATTTCTGATGTGAGAGCAGTTGCAGGTGATACCGTAACAGTTTCTTTCTCATTGACTAATGCAGATAATATGAATGCAATCAGCATCGGAAATCTGAGTTATGACAAAACATTGCTTACATTGCAGAGTAAAGAATGGATGCTTGACGGTGCTGCACTTTCAAGTACTGACGGCGATTATTCTGTTATAAAATTTGAAAATAACAGAGATTGTAACGGTGTTGTATATGAAGTTACATTTTTGGTTGCTGACATTGAAGGATTTGCAGAAACAGAAATATCCTGTGATATAACAGCAAGATATGAATTAGCCAATGAAAGCGAAAGCACTATTGATGTAATTGTTAAAAACGGTGTAGTGAAAATCAATGACACCGTATCACTTGATTACGATAACAATGGTTATGTAACAACTGATGATGCAGTTTATGTTCTTAAACATATAATGATGCCTGATATTTTCGAGGTTTCTGGAGATGTTGATTTCGACGGAAACGGATTTGAAACAACAGATGATGCTGTTTATCTGTTGAAACATATAATGATGCCGGATATTTATCCGCTTAAATGAAAAAGGAGAATGACATAATGAAAAAAATATTATCAATATTTATGGCAATTGTTGTCGTGATAAGTGTTTTGGGTTTATGTGCATTTGCTGGTGCTGATGCAACAGTAAAAATTGCAGATGCAACAGTAAAAGCCGGAGAGTCATTTACCGTAAATGTAATGCTCGAAAATTGTGATGAACTTACATCACTTTCAATAAAACTCAATTATGATAATTCAGTTCTTAAACTTGTAGACGGAAAATGTTTAGTCGACAATCCGACTCTTCATCAGGTAGACGTGAAAAATAATGTTGCATTATTCAAGGTTGACGGTAATGCAGATGCTAACGGTAATATTTTTGAACTCAATTTTAATGTTGACAGCAAAGCTAACGCCGGTTCATATAATATTTCTATTGACAGAATTGTAATAAAACAGTCGACCGATACAAATGAAGTTGATCTTTCAGCAAATACAGAATCCGGTGTTATTACCGTAAAAGGTGATGAGGTTACAACAGCAGAACCTACTGATACAAGCACTACAACTACAAAGCCCGCAGATACAAGTACAACAACTACTGAGCCTGCAGACACAAGCACTACAACAAAGCCCGCAGACACAAGCACTACAACTACAAAGCCTGCAGATAAGCCTACAACAACAAAACCTGCAGACAAGCCTACAACAACAAAGCCTGCAGACAAGCCTACAACAACAAAACCTGCAGATAAACCTACAACAACAGAACCCTCAGGCAAGCCTACAACAACTAAACCTTCTACAACAAAACCTGTTGCAGATGATTCGCTTCTCGGAGACTTGAATGGTGATAAGAAAATAACTGCAAGTGATGCACGTCAGATTCTCAGGGTTTCTGCAAAACTTGATAAAATTTCTGACGCAAAGATGACGATTGCAGACATTGACGGTAACAAAAAGGTAACCGCATCTGATGCAAGAATCGCACTCAGAATTTCTGCAAAACTTGAAAAAATTGAAGACTATATGAGTGGAAATTCCGGAGCAACTACTACAAAGCCTGCAACAGCTGATGTAAAAATCAATCTCGCAGATTATCTTAATAAGCCTTTAAAGAATTTTACTAAAGTTGTTCCCGATCTTGTTGAAAGTAAAGACGATGCAGATTTTTATTCAAACAAATGGTGTTACATAAGAACTGATGAATCAGGTGTGATTTATGAAGTCGGTCTTACTGCAAAATCCGCAAAAGGCTTTTCTGCAACAGTTGAAGGAGTATCTGTCGGAATCAAATATACAGATGCTGATAATATTCTTTCAAAGAACGGTTATTACAAAGACTTTTTTAATTCAGCAACTAATGCAGAAAAAGATGTAATGGTTATGTATGTTGAAGAGGGCGGAAAAATCACTATTATTTCTGCTTATGTTTAATTATAAACCGACAATGTTATCAGAAGATTTGTAATATGTATTCAGGGACTTGTGAATTACAAGTCCCCTTTTATTTGCATAACATGTTTTTTCGGAATAAAAGAAAAAAAGAACCTTTCGGCTCTTTTTCAGATATAATATTCACTTATTTCAAGAATTTCAAATTTATAAATCTTGAATTTTCCTTTGGGGAAAGCATCTTCAAACTTTGCTTTTATTGAAAGTTTCTTTGTTGTGAGGAAAACTTCCATATTTACTTCCGAATAATGCAGTTCGGGGAGTTCGTCAACAGAAGCAAGCTCAACATAACGTTTCTGTTCCTCTTTTGAAGTGAACATATAGAAATTGAGTATGGGTAATGTGTTACCGCCTACAACAATTTTTTCAAACTGACCGCGTGAAGCCTTATTCTTTTTCTTTTTTGCTTCTCTTTTTGCTTTTATCTTATCAAGAAATTCCACTTTTTTATCACCGTTTATTATTTTACCTTTAAATTATAATTTAGTCAATATAAATTTTTTAAAACTATTTATTTTATTATTATTATGTGCTATACTACTATGTAAGGATGTGATATGATGAAAAAACTGTCAGTTATCGTACCTTGTTATAACGAGGAGGCAGTTCTTCCCGCTTTTTATGATGAAATCACAAAGGTTGCGTCAGGTTGCAGCAATTACGAATTTGAATTCCTTTTCGTAAATGACGGCAGTAAGGATGCTACTCAGAATATAGTTGAATCCTTTGCAAAAAAAGATGAGAGAGTGAAGTTTATTTCATTCTCAAGAAACTTCGGCAAAGAGGCAGGTATGCTTGCAGGTCTTGAGCATTGCACAGGTGATTTTGCTTGTTTTATCGATGCTGATTTACAGCATTCTCCCGAACTTATCCCTGAAATGCTTAAAGCCGTTGACGAAGAAGGTTATGATGTAGCCGCATGCAGACGAGTTGACAGAAAAGGCGAGCAGAAATTCAAGAGTGCGCTTTCAGGTGCATTCTATAAGGTAGTAAATAAGATTTCGGAAACATATATTGATGACGGTGCTCAGGACTACCGTGTAATGAATAGAAATGTCATTGATTCAATCCTTTCAATGAAAGAGAATATCCGCTTCACAAAGGGTATTTTCAGTTGGGTCGGTTTCAATGTCAAATGGTTCCCGCATGAAAACAGAGAACGTGCCGCAGGCGACACAAAATGGTCTGTTACAAAGCTTTTTAAATATGCAATGGACGGTATTATCGGCTACACATCAAGTCCTCTGAGAATTCCGCTTTATCTCGGTATTCTGATGATAGTATTAAGCGGTATTTATGCAATTGGTGTGTTAATCCGTCTTCTTATGATAGGCTATGTTTTCTCACTTACTCTCAGAGCAATTCTTTTTTCAGTTCTGTTTGTGGGAGGTCTTATACTCATAAGTCTCGGCATAGCAGGTGAATATATGGCAAGAATATATACTGAGGTCAAGGACAGACCCAAGTATCTTATAGCAAAAACAAATTGTGATAAATAATGATTTAAAGGAGATAAATACAATGGAAATTACAAGAAAATCAGTTATCGGTGAAATTCTCGACAATTACCCCACACTCGCACCCTACTTCCTTGAAATGGGTATGCATTGCCTCGGCTGTCCCTCAGCAAGAAGCGAAACAGTTGAACAGGCTTGCATGGTTCACGGCGTAAATGCTGACGAACTCGTTGCAAAGCTCAACGCAAACAAGTAATGAATATTGTTCTGACAGAAAGGCTCAGAACTGCGGCAGAGCTTGTAAGAAGCTCCCGTAAAACAGTAGATGTCGGCACAGATCACGGTTATCTGCCGGCATTTCTTGTTATGAGCGGAGTTACGGACCGTGTTACAGCCGCAGATATCGGCAAAGGGCCGCTTGAAAATGCCGAAAAAACAATAAAAAAGTATTCCCTTGAGGGGAAAATAGATACCTGTCTTTCAGACGGGCTTGAAAAGATATCTCCTGACACCGAGGAAATTATAATCTGCGGTATGGGTGGTACACTTATTGCAGAAATACTCTCGAAATCCGAATGGATAAAGCACGAAGAAATTCATCTTATTCTTCAGCCCATGACACATTCTTATGATGTCCGTAAATTCCTTTGTGAAAACGGATTTTATATAGACACGGAAAAATTCTGCACCGATACGGGCAGGGATTATGTTGTTATAAGTGCTTACTATGACGGCAAGGACCACAACCGTGACGACTTTTATTATTATTTCGGTGATGTTGCAAACGGTGAATCCGAGAGTGAAAAAGGCTACATAAAAAGGCAGATTTTCTATATAAAATCCCGTTATGACGGGCTTATGATGTCGGGAAAAGAAGACGAGGCTTCCGTTTTCGGCAAGGTACTTGACGGCATCGGTAAATGGAGTGAATTGTTATGAAAATAAAGGAAATATATGAGTTTCTTGATTCTGTTGCTCCTTACTCAACACAATGTGAGTGGGATAACAGCGGTTTTATGTGCGGTGAAACAGCTAAAGATGTAACATCGGTTATGCTTTGCCTTGACTGTACAAATGATGTGATAAATCAGGCAGTTGCAAAGAACTGTAATCTGATTATCTGTCATCATCCTCTGATTTTTGCTCCCGTGAAGCATGTTTACGGTGAAACTCCTCTTTACAATGCGATAAAAAATGACATAACAGTCATTTCGGCTCATACAAATCTTGATATGGCAGATGACGGAGTGAATGATGTCCTTTCGGAAAAATTAGGGCTTACAGATTGTGAAAAACTCTTTGCTGAGGGAGCTCCGTTTATGAGAATGGGAAACGTAAAGGAGCAGTCAGCTGAAGAATTTGCATCATTTATTGTAAAAGTGCTCGGTAATGGTGCCCAAGTTTATGATTCGGGCAGAAAAGTGGGGAAAGTTGCAGTCTGCGGCGGTGCGGGCGGTGAATATATTCCCGAAGCATTTTCAGCGGGTTGTGACACATTTGTCACAGGTGAAGCAAAGCATCACGAAAGGCTTGAAGCTCAGAGACTGGGCATAAATCTTATCGTTGCAGGGCATTTCAGCACCGAAGTTCCCGTCATAGAAAAATTAAATGAAAAATTGACACAGGTTTTCCCCGATATTGATTTTTATGTTGCATCGGAAGAAAGTCCCTGTAAAACGGTGGTATAAATGGCATTAGACGGAATTTTTCTTCACCTTTTGAGCGAGGAATTGAAAGAAGTCCTTATCGGCTCAAAGGTGGATAAAATACATCAGACACAGAAAACTGAGCTTGTCTTTACATTAAGGACGAGAAGCGGAGCATACAGACTTCTCATGTCTGCTTCGGGCAATGCTCCCAGACTGCATCTTACAACTCAGCAGATTGAAAATCCCCCGAAACCGCCCATGCTCTGTATGCTTCTTCGTAAGCATTTAGGCGGTGCGACACTCCTTGATATTCAGCAGGAGGGGCTTGACAGAATTCTGAAACTTGTGTTCAGTTCTGTCAATGAACTCGGTGACAGAGTCACGAGGACCCTCGTAATTGAAATTATGGCTCAGTACAGCAACATCATTCTCCTTGATGAAAATGATGTGATAATTGATGCCGTAAAGCGAGTTGATAACACAAAGTCATCGGTGCGAGAAGTTCTGCCCGCTCTTCGTTATGAACTTCCTCCGAAGCAGAATAAACTGAGCATTATTGATGATTCTCAGGAAGATATTCTGACTGCGATCACAAGCAAAAATACAAAGCTCAACAATGCGATTCTTTCTTCAATGGAGGGTATGTCACCTGTACTCTGCCGTGAAATCGCATTCAGAACAGCAGGTATCGATGCTGTTGCAGATGAACTTTCCGACAATCAGAAAATAAAACTTGCATTTGAACTCGAAATATTAAAAAATACTGTTCTTAACAGAACTGTTTCACCCAATGCCGTTGCCGATACAGACGGAAAACTCCTTGATTTTTCGTTTGTGCCGATTACTCAGTACGGCTCGGCGGCGCAGTATCTTTCATATGAATCACTTTCCGAAACACTTGAACGATTCTATTTCGAGCGTGAACGCCTTGCGAGAACAAAATCAAAGGCAGAGGATCTTTTTAAGAATATAAATAACCTCATTGAGCGTCTTGCAAAGAAAATCAGCAATCAGCTGGCTGAACTTGAGGAATGTAAGGACAGGGAAGAAAAAAAGATTTTTGCAGAGCTTATCAATGCAAATCTTTACAGACTGAATAAAGGCTCAACTGTTTATGAGCTTGAGAATTATTATGATGATTATAAAACTGTAGCAATTCCCGTAAAGCCTGAACTGACACCTACGGAGAATGCACAGAGGTATTATAAAGAGTACAGGAAGTTAAGAACTGCCGAAGAAATGTTGACAAAGCTTATTGCAGAGGGCAGGGAAGAGCTTGTTTATCTGCGAACGGTGCTCGACGAACTCAGCCGTGCAGAAACTGAGCGTGAAATCAGCGAAATCCGTCAGGAGCTTTCCGACGGCGGTTTTGTCAAACAGAAAAATCAGGGAAAAATCAAGAGAAGTCAGCCCATGCCTCCTCTTGAATTTGATGCTCCCGACGGCTTTAAGGTTTATGTGGGCAGAAACAACATTCAGAACGACAAACTGTCGCTGAAAACTGCGATGAAGTCAGATTTGTGGTTTCATATCCAGAAAGCCCCCGGCTCACATGTCATTCTCTCCCTTGAGGGCAGAGAGCCTACCGAAAAAGCAATGGTATTTGCGGCAAAGATTGCGGCTTATTACAGCTCGGGCAGAGAAGCGGGTGCAGTTGAAGTTGACTACACAGAAGTGCGAAATCTTAAAAAGCCCGTTGGTGCAAAGCCCGGTTTTGTTATCTATCACGTATATAATTCGGTGCTTGTAAAACCCGAAATTCCCGAAATTAACTGAGGTGGAAGAAATGTCAAAATGCAGAAAGATAATTGCAATAATATCACTTGTTCTTGCAGTAATTATTTCAGTACCCCTTTATATGGGTATATCGGCAGGATTGCTGATGCCCAAAGTAAAGTTTGATGCAGAGAATCTCACGGGAGAAGTCACAAACGGGGCATCGGGCTATCTTTACGGTATTGCCGAAGACGGTGTGCCGTCACACAATATGGTTGAAAGTCTCGATGTTTCTTCCGTTTCCGCAAAAACTCAGGGTGGTCTTCAGCATCCAATAGGTGAAGTGGGTGATGTTGCCCCCTCACTTCTGAGAACGGGGCATTGTGATTACATCGTCGTATATCTTCAGGATATGTTTTCTACGTGGTATTATGCCGACGGTGATATCACCGAAATGAAGAAAAACGGCACTTATGACTGGAAAACATTTCTTACTTCAAACTTTTTCCCCCTTGTTGAACAGTCAATTAACGAAATGAAAGACACAGAATATGCCGACAAACTCGTTTATTGCATCTTCAACGAATGCGATAACGGTGTGTGGTTCGGCGAATGGGCAACTGACGGTGAAAACGGCTGGCACGATTGGAATGAGCAGGGAAAGAAGAATTTCTATGAAGCATGGAAAATGACTTATGATTATGTCAGGTCACTCGATTCCGATGCAGTTATCGGCGGTCCCGGTTACTATGAATACAGCTCATGGAAAACGGATGAATTTCTGAAATTTACATCAGAAAACAACTGCACACCCGATGTGATTATCTATCACGAACTGGGTGACCGTTCAATCTATGACTGGGAAGCTAATGCGAAAGACCTTCTTGCTCTTGAAATGAAATACGGTGTTGACACAGAGACACCGATAATTATAACAGAATACGGCAGAATGCAGGATAACGGTAACCCCTGTACAATGCTCAAATACATAGTCCGTACGGAAAATACAAAGGTTTATTCAAATCAGGCATACTGGCTCTTTGCGGACAATCTCTGCAGTACATGTGCCGATTACAACACTCCCAACTCTGCATGGTGGGTATACAGATGGTACACAAGCATGCAGGGGCAGACAATGAAGAGTGAAATAAAGGATATTCTTCACTCAGACCTTGGCAAAGCCGTGAAAGAGAAAAGGGAGCTCCGTTATCAGCAGTTTATGGGGCTCGGCACTATCACGGATGAAAAAGACAAGCTCGATATTCTCGTTTCGGGTGCAGATTATAAGGGCAGAGTACTTGTAGAAAACCTTGAAAATACTGCTCTTTACGGCAAAAATGTGAAAATCGAAGTATCTGCAGTCACATATCAGGGGATTTTAGGCAAGGTGTATGAGCCTGAAATTGTGAAAATCTATTCCGAAAAATGCGGAAAGAAGCTTTCAGTTTCTCTAGATATGGACGACGACACGGCATACCGTATCACGGTAACTCCCGCAGAAAATGTCGAAGAATTTGAAAATGACAATCTCTTTGTAAGATACGAAGCCGAACACGGTACACTTACGGGTGATGCATACACTTATGACAGTGCTTATGCCACAACGGGCGAAGTCAACGGTATGGTCGGCGGAATGGAAAAAGAGGGCGACGGCGTTGAAATGACAATTTCCGTACCCGCAGACGGCACATATCAGCTCAGAATTATTTACGGCAAGGCAAATGACGGGCAGACAAGTGCAGACAGAGTCAATGCTGAAGTAAAATTTGCTCTTGACGGTGAAGAAAGTGTGCTTTCGCTCCCCAATACAATCAGAAGTGAAATCACAAGCACCTGTGACCTTGAAAGGGAGCTTACAAAGGGTGAACACACTCTGAAATTCTCACATAAAAACGGCACGAGTGTCCTTGACAGCGTTCTTGTCAGAAAAACTGAGGAGAGAGCCTCTGTTTACTTTGAAGAGGATGACGACAGAGTAAACTCATATCTTGCAGTTGCACCCTATGACGGATATTTCACACTTTTTACTTCTTCCGAGGGTATGTATGATATTGACGGTGCTCAGGTGAATATCGAATCCGATGACACGGCAGTTTATCTCAGACGGGGTATCAACTACATAAAAGCTCCCGAAAAGCTGCTTCTGAATATTCTTGTCACCGATAAAAAAGGACAGCCGAATGTCCTTGAACCGGATTCTGCAGAGCTTTCGGACGGTGCAGAAATCGGAACAAATGAAACACTCGGCAGAAATTACATCACGGGTATTTCATCAGAGTGCGGAAAGGCTGAATATATAATAAATGCACCCGCAAAGGGTACATACAAGCTCACAATAACATATTCAAACAACCGCGAAAACGGTGTTCATTCCTACAATGTTGACCTTGTTGAGGACTTTATAACAATTTCCGTAAACGGAGAAAAGAGTGAGAATCTTTATTGCAGAAATACTTATTCTCATGATACATATACCACCGTCACAACGAATATTGACCTCAATGAAGGCGAAAATATTCTGACATTTTCAAATGACGGTGCAAATAAATTCAATGACGGTGTGACTTATGCACCTGATATTTCATCAATATCAGTTAATCCGACAATAAGAAAAGGATGGTAAATATGGATAAATACGCAAGATTCAGATTTCAGCCCTGTCTTCCTCTCGGTAAAGACGGAAGACGCGTGACAGCATCTTCTGAGCATATTGCTCTTTCAAGAAATGCAGCTTCACAGGGTATGGTGCTTCTGAAAAACAAGGACAATGCACTTCCCCTTGCCAAGGGTGAAAAAATCGTACTTTTCGGCAAGGCTACCATTGAATATATCAAAGGCGGCGGCGGAAGCGGTGATGTTAATTGTCCCTATGTCAGAAATATTTACGAAGGCTTTGAAGAAAAAGAAAAAGAGGGTAAAGTGAAGATTTACATGCCCCTTGTTGATTTTTACAAAGACTATGTAAAAAGAGAAAGCGTCAATGTTCTTACGGAAGAGCAAATAAATGCCCGTTGGGATATCGTTAATAATATGGAATTCTGTCAGCTTCGTGACGACATGACTTATGACACATTTGCAGCAATGCATGTTACAGAAGCTGAAGTTCCTGATGAACTTATTAAATCGGCATCAGAGAATGCTGATACGGCAATCATCACTCTCAGCCGTTTTTCTGCAGAGGGTGTTGACAGAAGACCTCAGGGCGGTGACTATTACCTCTCTGATATTGAAAAGCACCTTATAGACAGAGCAACCGAGCTTTTCAGCAAAGTTATCATTGTCATCAACTCAGGTGCCACAATGGACTGTGAATATTTTGCTGAAAACGATAAAGTTCAGGCTGTTCTTTTCGGCTGGCAGGGCGGTATTGAAGGCGGAAGTGCAATTGCAGATATCCTCTGCGGTGACGTTAACCCCTCGGGTAAAATGGTTGATACTGTTGCTACAACATATGACTGTTATCCCTGTAAAGACGATTTCTGGGAAAGCTTCTGGTACTGCAATTATACAGACGATATCTATGTCGGCTACCGTTATTTTGAAACAATTCCCGGTGCAGATAAGTTTGTAAGATATCCCTTCGGCTTCGGTCTTTCATACACTAAGTTCAGTTTCAGCGGTAAGGCTTGCCTTGAAAGTGAAGGCAAGATAGTTGCTGTTGTTACCGTCAAGAATATCGGTGATGTAGCAGGCAGAGAAGTTGTTCAGCTTTACTACTCAGCACCTCAGGGCAAACTCGGCAAGCCCTCAAAAGAACTTGCCGCATATAAAAAGACAAAGCTTCTTGCTCCCGGTGAATCGGAAACTGTTGTTATGAGCTTTGATGTAAATAATATGGCAAGTTTTGATGACCTCGGTAAGATTCAGAAGACTGCATATGTCATTGAAAAAGGCACATACACATTCCATATGGGTACATCCGTAAGAGATACAGAAAAACTTGCATTTGAATACATTGTTGAAGAAGACAGAGTTGTTGAACAGCTCAGACAGTGGTGTAAGCCTACAAAACTTGCAAAGAGAATGCTCGCAGACGGTACCTATGAAGAGCTTCCCATGGGCGAAGCATCATATTATTATGAGCCCGTCCCCGAAATGGTTGCAGAGGCTCCCGCAGAGCTTGTAAAATTTGATGATATCGGTGTTAAATGCACAATTGAAGAATTTATCAAACAGTTCACACTCGATGAAATCTGCGATTTCGTCGGAGGTCAGCCACCCACAGGTGTTGCAAACACCGGCTGTTTCGGTCCAATCAAGCACAGACTTGATACTCCCGCAGTTCCCACAGCAGACGGTCCCGCAGGCCTTCGTCTTAACACAGAAACAGGTATTCCCACAACTGCATGGCCTTGTGCTACACTTCTTGCATGTTCATGGGACCCCGATCTCATTTATGAAGTCGGTGCCGCAGGCGGTGCAGAAGTAAGAGAAAACAATATCGGTATCTGGCTCACACCGGCACTCAATATTCATCGTGACCCCCTTTGCGGAAGAAACTTTGAATATTATTCCGAAGACCCACTTGTTGCAGGTAAATCAGCGGCGGCGGCAATCAGAGGTATGCAGTCGAGCAAAATTGCCGTTTCAATGAAGCATTTCGCTTGTAACAATAAGGAAGCAAACCGTTATCAGAACGATTCAAGACTTTCAGAAAGAGCACTCAGAGAAATCTATCTCAAGGGCTTTGAAATTGCAGTCAAGGAATCAGACCCCATTACTGTCATGTCTTCATATAACCTTATTAACGGTCAGCATACATCCGAAAGCTGGGAACTTCTTACGGGTATTCTTCGTTATGAATGGGGTTTCAGAGGTATGGTTGAAACAGACTGGGGCGTAAAAAATGACCCCGTAAAAGAGGTCAAGGCTGGTAACGACCTTAAAATGCCCGTCGGTTACCCCGATGAACTTAAAGCCGCAGTTGAAAAAGGTGAACTCACAAGAGCTGAACTTGAGCTGTGCGCAAAGAGAATACTTGAAATGATGATGAGACTGTAAAACAATAATTTGTCGGGCTGAAGCCCGACAAAAATGAGCAATGAGTAGTGAGTAATGAGTAATGTCGGAAGTCGCAAGCGACTTATGTTCCGCTTCGCTCTATAATGGGATTTAAAGGGCGTAGCCCTTTCATTCATTAC
>JAZSPR010000044.1:0-6249 GCA_045537555.1 Acutalibacteraceae bacterium
AAATGTTATTATGGAGTTTTCCGGAAAAGAGCTTGTCAAGGGTGAACCGGATGCTTCATCATTTCCGTCAGGCGGACTTCGTGCTACTTTTGAAGCAAGAGGCTATACCGCATGGGATCCGACTTCCAACGCTTTTGTCAAGGATGACACGCTCTGCATTCCTACAGCCTTCTGTTCATACACAGGAGAAATTCTTGATAAAAAAACTCCTCTTCTCCGTTCAACCGAAGCCGTTTGTAAAGAAGCTTTGCGCATAGTCCGCCTTTTTGGCGATACCGAAGCAAAGCGTGTTATCGCAACCGCCGGCGCAGAACAGGAATATTTCCTTATTGACAGAAAGGTTTACGAAGAGAGAAAGGATATTGTCATCACAGGCAGAACTCTTTTCGGTGCAAAGCCTCCCAAGGGTCAGGAAATGGACGACCATTACTTCGGTGCAATCAAGCCCCGTGTTATGGCATATATGGAAGACCTTAACGAAGAGCTCTGGAAACTCGGCATTCTTGCAAAAACAGAGCATAACGAAGCAGCTCCCGCACAGCACGAACTGGCTCCCGTCTTCTCCACAACAAATATTGCGACCGACCACAATCAGCTTACAATGGAAATTATGAAAAAGGTTGCAAAGAAGCACGGTCTTGTCTGTCTTCTTCACGAAAAGCCCTTTGCAGGCGTCAACGGAAGCGGTAAGCATAACAACTGGTCAATTTCGACAGACAGCGGTAAGAATCTTCTTGACCCCGGTAAGAATCCTCAGTCAAACAAGACATTTCTTCTTATCCTTGCCGCAGTCGTAAAGGCTGTTGACGATTATCAGGACCTTATGAGAATTTCTGTTGCAAGTGCAGGTAACGATAACCGTCTCGGCGGACATGAAGCTCCTCCCGCAATTATGTCAGTATTCCTCGGTGATGACCTTACAAAGATTATTCAGGCTCTTATCAACAAGGAAGACGATGTTGAAGGTCCTCAGAAGGTTGCGATGAAGACAGGTGTTGATGTTCTTCCCGACTTCACAAAGGACACAACAGACAGAAACAGAACATCTCCCTTTGCTTTCACAGGTAACAAGTTTGAATTCCGTATGCTCGGTTCAAACTATTCAATAGCAGACCCTAACATTGTGATGAACACAATCGTTGCCGAGTCATTTTCTCAGTTTGCAGATTATCTTGAAAATGCAGATGATATCGATAAGGCTGTAAGTCACATCATCCGCCGTGAATTCAGAAATCACGCGAGAATCATTTTCAACGGTAACGGCTATGACGATGCATGGGTAAAGGAAGCAGAAAAGAGAGGTCTTCTGAATCTCAGAACAACTGCTGATGCAATTCCTCATTACACAGCTCAGAAGAATATTGACCTGTTTGAAAAGCATCACATTTTCACTCCTCTTGAAGTTCATTCAAGACAGGAAATTCTTGCTGAGCTTTACACAAAGACGATCAATATCGAAGCTCTCACAATGCTCGAAATAGCAAAGAAACAGCTTCTTCCCGCCGCAATTTCATTCACGGGATCACTTGCTCAGACTCTTGCTGCAAAGAAAGCAATCGGTATGAGTGTTGAAAATGATGCAGCATTCCTTCTTGCAGACAAGCTCACAAAGCTGACAAATGCAATGTATGAGAAGATTGACAATCTCGATAAAGCAGTTGCAGGAGCAAAAGATGTGGAAGAAGGTCAGGAGCTTGCATTCTATACAAGAGATGCAATTCTTACCGCAATGAATGAACTCAGAGCTGTTGCAGACGAAATCGAAGTTGATATGTCGGAAGATTTTATTCCCTATCCCACATACAGCGACTTGCTTTATAGTGTATAAAATAATACCAGCCTCCGCAAAAACGGAGGCTGAAATTTATTTTATTTACTTTTCTTCAAAAATAAAATCATCATTTCTGAAATCGCAGGTGTATGAAGCGCCTGCCTTTATTTTTTCTTCAAGAAGCAGCTCGGAAAGTCTGTCTTCAATGTTTGTTCTCACAGCTCTTTTCAGAGGTCTTGCACCGTAGATTTCATCAAAACCTGCGTCTGCAATTTTTTCGGCAACTGCATCCGTGAAATCAATGTGTATATCCATTTCCGCTGTGCGTCTGCCGACTTCATTAAGGAGCTTAACAGCAATTTCCTTTATATTTTCCTTTGAAAGACGCGAGAAAACAATGATATCGTCAATTCGGTTGATGAATTCGGGTCTGAATGTCTTTTTGAGTTCACCCATAACAGCTTCACGTATTTTTTCAAATGACATTGAACTGCCGCCTGATGTAAAACCGAGTGAAGACTGCTTTTCGGTAATGAGCTTAGCACCCACATTTGAAGTCATAATAATTATCGAGTTCTTGAAGCTTACTTTTCTGCCCTGAGAATCGGTCAGAATGCCGTCATCAAGAATCTGAAGCATCATATTGAAAACATCGGGATGCGCTTTTTCAATTTCATCGAAAAGAACAACAGAATAAGGCTTTCTTCTGATTTTTTCGGTCAGCTGTCCGCCCTCTTCAAAGCCTACATATCCGGGAGGGGAACCGACAAGACGTGAGACGTTGTGTTTTTCCATATATTCGGACATATCGAGCCTGATTATAGCATTTTCGTCACCGAACATGGCTTCAGCGAGTGCTTTGCAGAGCTCAGTTTTACCTACACCCGTGGGACCCGAGAAAATGAATGAGCCGATAGGTCTTTTCGGGTCTTTGAGTCCCACTCTTGCTCGTCTTATGGCTTTTGCAACAGCCGTTACGGCTTCATTCTGCCCGATAATTCTGTTATGGAGCTCGTTTTCGAGATTGAGAAGGCGTTTACTCTCTTCAATCGTGAGCTGATTCACGGGAATTCCCGTCCAGACTGAAACAATCTCTGCAATTTCGTTTGTGCCTATTTCACCGCTTGCGTGAGCCTGTTTTTCTTCCCATTCAGCCTTTTCTTCGCTGAGTTTTTTCTGCAGTTCCTTTTCTTTATCTCTGAGTGAAGCCGCACGTTCAAATTCCTGAGAATTTACGGCTGATGTCTTTTCTTTTGAAATCTCGGTGATTTCATCTTCAAGCTGTTTTATCTCTTCGGGAGGAGTGAATGCTTTTAGTCTTACTCTTGAAGATGCTTCGTCGATAAGGTCAATTGCCTTGTCGGGAAGGAATCTGTCACCGATATATCTTGATGAAAGCTTTACGGCGGCGATTATGGCTTCATCCGTGATTTTCACTTTGTGATGAGCCTCGTATTTATCACGGAGTCCTTTGAGAATTTCAATGGCTTCATCTTCGGTCGGTTCACCTACCGTAACGGGCTGAAAACGTCTTTCAAGAGCCGCATCTTTTTCAATGTTTTTGCGGTATTCTTCGATTGTTGTCGCACCGATAACCTGAAGGTCACCTCTTGCAAGTGAGGGTTTCAGGATGTTTGCGGCATCCGTTGCGCCTTCTGCCGAGCCTGCTCCTACTATGGTGTGAATTTCATCAATGAAGAGAATAACATCACCTGATGCTGTTACTTCTTCAATGCATTTCTTTATGCGGTCTTCAAAGTCGCCTCTGTATTTCGTGCCTGCAACCATACCTGTAAGGTCAAGCGAGATAATTCTTTTGTTTTTGAGAAGTTCGGGGACTTCGTTATTTGCAATTTTAAGTGCGAGACCTTCTGCAATTGCGGTTTTTCCGACACCCGGTTCACCGATAAAGCAGGGGTTGTTCTTTGTTCTTCTTGAAAGAATCTGTGTTACTCTTTCGATTTCCTGCATTCTGCCGATAATCGGGTCAATTTTACCTTCTTTTGCAAGAAGTGTAAGGTCTCTGCCGAACTTGTCAAGTGTGTCTGTTTTTGAGTTGGCAACATTGCGTGAATGTGTATTTTGTCTGCCCGTTTCGCCTGTGGAGGCTCTTGTGATGTCGGAAATTATATCTGAAAGTGAACCGCCGAGTTTTATAATTATTTTTGCGCCGAAACTCTGTGTTTCACGCATGATTGCCATAAGAAGATGTTCAGTTCCAACAAGGGGGAGTGAAGATGATCTTGCTATTACTATTGATGATTCAATTATATTTTTACTTCTCGGAGTAAAGTCATCGGGTGAAAGTTCCGTGGGCATTCCTATTCCTACGGAGCTTTTTACGGCATCTTCAACTTTCTGATGGGTTATACCTCTTGCATTGAGAACTGAAGAAGCTGTTGAAGTGTTATCTTTGAGAATGCCTAAAAGCAGATGTTCACTGCCGATGTATGTGTGTCCGAGATCTTCTGCAGCATTGACAGCATTGTTCAATGCCACATTTGCTTTTTCATTGAAACCTGTGAATTTGTACATGGTCTGTCAATCCTTTCGTAAATCAGAATTTGTCGGGCTGTGCCCGACAAAAATTCGCAATTCTCAATTCGCAATTCGCAATTTCGGAACACCTTACGGTGTTGATTTTAAAATGGGTTAAAGGGCGAAACCCTTTCCACAATTGCGAATTTAGCATTTAGCATTGCGAATTTAATTTGTCGAGGGTACCTCGACAAATTATTGTTTGTCAAACAGTTCTTTCCTCACCGTTTTCGCTCTGATTTCGTCTCTTTCGTCTTCGGAGAGGTCTTCGCCGTGGGCACTCGCAAGTGTTGCCGCCTGCATGGTTTCCGTAAGCTCATTTATTTTTACCGTATCGGCTTCAATTATGCCGTAAACAGCACCGAGTCTTACCCATGAGAATAAGTCAAGCATTTCGTCCGTGCTCAGAAGTCTTGCCGATGAAAGTATTCCGTAAGCTCTTGTGATACGGTCAAGAATATTTACATTTTTTACGAATTCTTCACCTGCAGAGCGTTCCTGAGTTGCAATCTGCATTGTGATGGCTTTCAGATTATCAAGTGCGCTGCGTTCTGAAATTCCGAGTGTGAGCTGATTGCTCAGCTGGAAAATGTCCCCTTTTGCGTTTGTGCCTTCACCGTATGAGCCTCTGATTGTAAGACCGAGTTTGCCGACGGTTGAAGCGAGTTTTGAAATCTGACTGCATTTTGAAAGAGCGGGAAGATGCATCATCACAGATGCTCTCATACCCGTACCGAGATTTGTGGGGCACTGTGTGAGATATCCTATTCTTTCATCGAATGCATATCTGAGTTTTGAATCAAGAAGGTCGTCTATTCTGTTTGCAAGTTCAAAAGCACCTTCCGTGTCAAGTCCGCCTTTGATAACCTGAATTCTGATGTGGTCCTCTTCGCAGAGCATGATGCTTACGGATTCATCTTCCGAGAGAAGAAGTGCTCTGCCTTTCTGCGGAATTGCAAATTCGGGGCTGATGAGGTGCCTTTCGGCAAGTGCTACTGCCTGTTTGCGTGAAAGATTATCCATTTCTATATAGTGAAGCTTTATGCCCGATACATCGCTGAGTGCATCACGGACAGTACGGCAGACAGTCTGTTTTCCTTCGTCATCAAGACGGCAGGGGAAAGGGAAGTCCGCAAGATTTCTTGCAAAACGCACTCTTGTGCTTAAAATGATGTCATCGTGTTCGCTTTTTAAGTTATACCATTTATTCATTTTATTATCCCTCCATAGCCTTTATTTCATCACGGAGCTGTGCTGCTTTTTCAAAATTCTGCTCATCAATTGCCTTGTTGAGCTGAGCTCTCAGCTCTGAAATTCTGTGTGCCTGCTTCACATCTTCGCCGACACCCATCGGGAATTTTCCCTGATGCTCTGTTTTGCCGTGGATTCTCTGAAGTGACGGCTGTAATTTATCGAAAAATGTGTTGTAGCAGTCGGCACAACCGATTTTTCCGCTTTTTGCAATATCATCGAATGTGCATCCGCATTTTTCACATCTTATGACACGGTTACTCAGACGACTGACGGGCACTTCTCCGAAAAAGCCTGAGAAAATGTCACCAAGATTCAGCCCGAAGCCCGAAAACATTGAGCCGTAGCCGAGTGCTGAGGCACAGTGTGAACAAAGATGAGTTTCGGCAGTTTCGCCGTTGATTATTCTTTTAACATGAGTTGTTGCTTCATTTTTACCGCAATTCTGACATAACATATATATACTCTCCTTTTTTTGTTGACATAATTAATTGACAAATCAGAATTTGTCGGGCTGTGCCCGACAAAAATTCGCAATTCGCAATTCGCAATTCGCAATTCGCAATTTCGGAACACCTTACGGTGTTGATTTTAAAATGGGTTAAAGGGCGAAGCCCTTTCCACAATTGCGAATTTAGCATTTAGCATTGCGAATTTAATTTGTCGAGGGTACCTCGACAAATTATTGT
>JAZSPR010000083.1:0-8086 GCA_045537555.1 Acutalibacteraceae bacterium
CTTGTGATAACGCCGTTTTCCATCTTTACGTTGAAGTCGCAACGTACAAGAACCTTTTTGCCGGCAACCTGAATGTCTTCAATTGTCTTTTTGTTTAAAACGCTCATTTTGAAATCTCCTTTTATATAAAGAATTTTTTTACTTTTTTTACACAACAACATTATATTACATTGTGAAAACTTTATCAATCAGCATTTCTGCCAAATCGAAAAATAATACGGAAAAATCTTTGTACAAGAAAACGGCATTCGCCGTATACAAACGGCGACCGTTTTTGTTTAGTCCACCGCCGTGCCCGCAGGGCACGGCGGGACATATAATCTATTATTTACAGGAAATGTTGTTTCCTGTAAATAATATACCCCATATATCCGCATTATAAAAACAGTATAACAAATTATTCATTAAAATGCAAGAGTAAACAATAAATTGTCGAGGTTCCCTCGACAATTTAAATTCGCAATTAAAAATTCGCAATTCGCAATTTCGGAACACCTTACGGTGTTGATTTTAAAATGGGTCAAAGGGCGAAGCCCTTTCCACAATTGCGAATTCAGCATTTAGTATTGCGAATTTGAAGAAAAACAGCCACCGCCGGAGCGATGACTGCAATATAATTATTCCATAAGCTCACTTACAAGAGTGCAGAATTCTGCAGGGTCTTCAATTGAAAGACCGCCGATGAGTCTTGCCTGCATATAGAGGAGTTTTGTATACTTTTTGAGTTTTTCGTCGTCAATGCATTTAAGTCTTGCGGCAACGGGATGTGATGCGTTGATTTCAAGCACTGTTTCAGCCTTGATTCCTGTTGCTCCGGGCATTGCGTTGAGCACTTTTTCCATTTCTGTTGAAAGCATACCTTCACTTGTAAGGCAGGAAACGTGATTTCTGAGCGCATTTGTAAATCGTACTTCTTTTACGCTGTCGCCGAGATATGCCTTCATTTTATCGAGAATATCTTTTGCATCTTCGTTTTCTTTTTTAAGAGCTTCTTTTTCTTCGTCGGTGTCAAGGTCAAGCTTATCTGCACAGACATTGATGAAATTTTTGTCCTCATATTTCATGAGCATCTGAATTGCAAATTCATCAACATTTTCTGTGAAATAAAGGATTTCAAAGCCTTTGTCTTTTACTGCTTCAACCTGAGGAAGCATATCAATCTTTGACTTTGTTTCACCGCATGCGTAATAGATGCTTTCCTGACCTTCTTTCATTCTTTCAACGTATTCTGAAAGTGTGGAAAGTTTGTCTTCATGTGAAGAAACGAACATAAGAAGGTCCTGAAGAGTTTCTTTGTTTGCACCGTAATTCTCATAAAGACCGTATTTGAGCTGTGCGCCGAAAGCTGAGAAAAACTCTTCATATGTTTCTCTGTCCTTACGGAGCATTGTGATAAGCTCCTGTCTGATTTTCTTTTCAACTGTTTTTGCAATAAGTCTTAACTGATAGTCGTGCTGAAGCACTTCACGTGAAATGTTGAGTGAGAGGTCTGCAGAGTCAACAAGACCCTTTACGAAGCTGAAATAATCGGGGAGCAGGTCGGGACACTTGTCCATGATAAGTACGCCGTTTGAGTAGAGTGCAAGTCCCTTTTCAAAGTTCTTGGTATAGTAATCATAGGGTGCTCTTTTGGGGATATAAAGAAGAGCATCGTATGTTGCCTGACCTTCCACTTTGCTGTGAATAACCTTAGCGGGTTTCTCAAAATCGTAGAATTTGTCTGAATAGAAGCTGTTGTATTCTTCCTCTGTGATTTCACTCTTATTTTTTCTCCAGAGAGGAATCATGCTGTTGAGTGTTTTTGTCTCTGTTACCTGCTCATATTCCCCCTCTTTGTCTGCTGAGGGCTTTGTTGTTGTGACATCCATAATAATTGGGTATCTGATATAATCGGAATACTTCTTCACGATAGAAGAAAGACGGTATGTGTCAAGGTAATCGGAATAGTTATCCTCTTCAGTATCCTCTTTGAAATAAAGAGTGATAACCGTACCTGCAGTTTCTTTTTCTGCCTCTTCAATTGTGTAACCGTCTGCACCTTCACTCACCCAGAGGTTTGCCTTTTTTTCACCGAATGCCTTTGAAAGAACGGTGACTTTGTCTGCAACCATAAATGCCGAATAGAAGCCTACACCGAACTGACCGATAATTTCAACATCTGTCTTTTCATCCATATTCTTCTTGAAATCAAGTGAACCGCTTTTTGCAATTGTGCCGAGGTTGTTTTCAAGCTCTTCGGCTGTCATACCGCAACCGTTGTCTTCAATTGTAAGTGTGCCCGAATCCTTATCGGGGGTGATAACGATTCTGAAATCATCTTTTGAAAGGTTTACCGAATCATCCGTAAGGGAACGGAAATAGAGTTTGTCAACGGCATCACTTGCGTTTGAAATCAGTTCTCTTAAGAAGATTTCCTTATGTGTATAAATAGAATTAATCATCATATCAAGCAATTTCTTTGATTCTGCCTTGAATTGCTTTTTCATATTTTTTCATCCTTTTAACATTTATTAGCACTCACACATTGAGAGTGCTAATAATAGTATAATCCTAATTTTTCCTTTGTCAACACTTTTTTTAAAAAATTATTTAAAAATGACCGAAGATGTAGTATAATAATTACTACTTTGATTTCGGTTTTGTCATGAATGCAACAACCACACCTGACAACAAAGCCGCCATAACACCTGCGGCACATGATGTCAGAGGTCCCGTCAGCACACCGATAAGACCCTGTTCTTCAATTGCTTTTTTTGTACCTTCAACAAGAGTGTGCCCGAACCCCGTCAGAGGCACGGTGGCTCCTGCTCCCGCAAACTCTTTAAGCGGTCCGTAAAGACCGAGGGCAGAGAGAATAACGCCCGAAATTACGAAACCTACAAGTATTTTACCCGGTGTGAGCTTTGTGTTGTCAATAAGAATCTGACCTATAACACAAATTGCACCGCCTATAAGAAATGCTTTGAGAAAATCCATAAAAATACACCTCATAATGAGTGTTACCATATTTTTTATTATTATTCGGAGATGAAAAAATGCTTATATGTCCTGTATGTTCAAATAAACTTTTAAGAATTGACAATACATATAAATGCGAGCTCAATCATTCTTTTGATTCGGCAAAAGAGGGTTATGTAAATCTGCTTTCGGGCAGACATAAAGCCGGTGAGTTTATCGGCGACAACCGTGACATGGCAAAGGCAAGAAGACTTTTTCTTGAAACGGGACATTATGATTTTCTGGCTGAAAGTATCTGCAAACATATTAATAAAAGCAATAATGTGCTTGACATATGTTGCGGTGAAGGGTATTATACCGACTTTTTCAGAAGAAAAACAGGAGCTTCTGTCAGCGGATTTGATATTTCAAAGGAAATGATAAAACTTGCGGCGAAGAAATATAAGGAAACATTCTTTTTTGTTGCAAACATTGCAAGAATTCCGGTAAAGAATGAAAGCATCGATTGTGCCGTACAGATATGCGCTCCGTTTTCGGAAAAAGAATTTGCAAGAATACTGAAAAAAGACGGAACACTTTTGTCTGTTGTGCCCGCGAAAAGACATTTGTGGGGATTAAAAGAGGTTTTATATGAAACACCGTATGAAAACAATGAAGATGATACGGAGTATGAATCATTTATTAAAGCAGAAACAATAACAGTCAGAGATAATGCTGTTATAAACGGAAAAGATGTAATTATGAGTCTATTTGCGATGACACCTTATTATTACAAGACAAGTGAATCCGACAAAAAGAAAATTGAAAACCTTACTTCACTTGAAACAGAACTTGAGTTTGATATAAGGATTTTTAAGAAAAAATAAGCTGAAAAGAAAGAAAACAGTCGCCGTAGGGGCAACTGTCTCTTCCGTAAAAATGTGAAAGGGTTTAATTAAAGAATGTTTCAGAAGGATTACTCCTGAATACGGCTTTATTATATCTGTGTTTGCTTAAAAAAGCCTTGAATTGTCTCTATATAAATTAAACATTATTAATTGACATTGATGAAAATAATTGATATAATATTTTTTAAAGTAGAGGTATCTTTTTATGAAAAAAATTATATCGGTTTTTGCGGTTGTTGCTCTGCTTTGTTCTTTGTTGTGCGGTTGTTCCGTTTTCGGAAACGACAGCGTTATCACAATCAATAAGAATACAAAGATTGATAAAGAGGTTTTTTCTTATTTCCTTAATGAAGCATATTATTCTTCCGAGGGATTGACCGAAAACGCCTGTATTGAAACTGCAACAACTGAAACAATTGAATATATTGCAATAAACACTCAGTTTGAATCTCTCGGCAGAAAGCTCTCTGCAAATGATAAAGCGGCACTTTCAAGGGAAACAAATGCATTATGGCGAATGTACGGTGATTACTATACTCAGATCGGCATTTCAAAGGATACATTTTTCAAGATAAAACAATATGAATTCTGCAGAAAAGACCTTTGTTTTGCACTTTATGATACCGACGGAACGTCACCTCTTAATGAAGAATATATAAAGCAGTATTTCACGGCAAATTATGTCGGAATAAAATACTTCTATGAAGAGCTTTATACAGTTCTTTCCGATGAACAGTATGCGGCATTGTCTCAGTCTGATAAGGCATTGTATGATGCCGAAAAGAAAACTGCCGCAGAGAGATATAACAGTAACAGCGAAATTGCAAACTATGTAAACAGCGGTGTTTACAATATGGACGAAGCGTTCATGGCTGTAACGGGGCAGGTTTCAGCGGATATAAGTGTTTCGGCAGCCGTTGTGGGCAGGAGCGATTCTTCATTCTCAAAAGAATTTATTGATGTCGTTTTCAAACAGCCCACGGGAAGCGCATTTATCATTACCAATGCGGATAAAAGCTATATGTATTTCATTGAAAGAGTTGACCTTCTCGACGATGAATACAGTTTTTATGAAGAATACCGTGACACATGCCTTATGGCAGTTTCAGAGAGTTTCTTTGTAAATGAAATAAATAAATGGACACAGTCTTATCATGCTGTGCGGCATATGAATGTTGCACAGCAATGCTTCAGAAAAATAAAGAATGTTGACAGGAGTAAATACGCAGGTACGGAAAATTTTGTTTTTCCTGAGTTTTTACCCCGCAACCCGGAGGATATTAAATAATGAAAAAAGTTCTTGCATTTGATTTCGGCGCATCAAGCGGCAGAGCAATTCTCGGCACGTTTGACGGCGAAAAAATCACACTTGAAGAAATTCACAGATTCTCTAATGACCCCGTAAAAGTCGGACATACATTCTATTGGGATGTTTTAAGACTTTTCCATGAAATAAAGCAGGGCATTCTCAAAGCAAAGCAGCACGGCAATATAGACAGTATCGGAATTGACACGTGGGGTGTTGACTTCGGTCTTATCGATGAAAAGGGATATCTTCTTGAAAATCCCGTTCATTACCGTGACGAAAGAAACGTCGGCATGATTGAAGAAGCAAGAAAATATATGTCAAAAGCTGAAATGTATGACAGAACCGGTATCCAGTTTATGGATTTCAACACACTTTTCCAGCTTCTTTCTATCAAAAAGAACAGACCCGAGCTTCTTGAAAGAGCAGACAAGCTTCTCTTTATGCCCGACCTGTTCACATATATGCTCACAAACAACAAAGTTTCGGAGTATTCAATTGCTACAACATCGCAAATGGTCAATATTGACACTCAGGACTGGGATTATGAGCTTCTTGATGCAATGCATCTTCCGAAACATATTCTCTGTAAGATTGTTCCGTCAGGTGCAAAGGCAGGTCATCTCAGACGTTCACTCAGAGCCGAGCTCGGTCTTGACAAAATTCCCGTTATTTCCGTATGCGGTCATGATACACAGAGTGCAATCACCGCAATTCCCAGCGAAAGCAAGGATTTTGCATTCATCAGCAGCGGAACATGGAGCCTTTTCGGAACGGAGCTCGATGAACCCGTTGTAAATGAAAAAGCTCAGAAACTCAACGTCACAAACGAAGGCGGCTACAATTACACAACCGCATTCCTCAAAAATATATGCGGTCTCTGGCTCATTCAGGAGAGCAGAAGACAATGGATAAGAGAGGGCAAGGAATATTCATACGCTCAGCTTGAGCAGGAAGCTCTGAAGGCTGAACCTTTCAAGTGCTTTATCGACCCCGATGCTCCCGATTTTGTTGCTATGGGTGATATGCCTGAAAGAGTACGTGAATTCTGCCGTAAGACAGGTCAGTATGTACCTGAAACAGTCGGAGAGGTCATGAGATGTATTTATGAGAGCCTTGCAATGAAGTATAAATATGTCCTCGAAGGCATTGAAGACTGCACGAACAAAAAGTACGACCGTATTCATGTTATGGGCGGCGGCACAAAGGACACATTCCTGTGTGCACTCACAGCCTCTTCATGCAACAGAACGGTTTATGCGGGACCCATTGAAGCAACTGTCCTCGGCAACGTAGCCGTTCAGCTTATGGCTTCAGGTGATATCAAAGACATCGCAGAAGCAAGAAGAATTATCGCAAAGGGCGAAAACCTGAAAACTTATGAACCCGTTGACGCTGATAAATGGGAAGAAGCATACAAAGATTTCGTTAAAATAGTAAAATAACAAAAAACGAATGAGCAATGAGTAATTAGTAATGAGTAATGTCGGAAAGGGCTTCGCCCTTTGACCATCATTATAATGAAACTTGCTTGACTTTAAGATTATGACAGATAATATTGTTTTTTCAAAAAGCAAAAAATTTTCAATACGAATTATCAGACTATATTCTTATTTAAAAAATAATTATCAGGAATATACTATGTCAAATCAGTTGCTGAGATGCGGAACGAGTATAGGTGCGAACATTGCGGAAGCGGAATACGCAATAAGCAAAAAAGATTTTCATTCTAAAATGCATATTGCTCTCAAAGAATGCGCAGAAACAAAGTACTGGCTTGAAATTCTTTATGAAACAGGATTTCTTACTCATTCACAGTTTAACTCTCTCAATTCTGATTGTCTTGATTTGTTGAGATTGCTTACGGCAATAACAAAAAAAACAAAACCGGATGATACAAACAATTGAGTAATCACAGTTTTGCAATCGGGGTAAGGGGCAACGCCCCTTCATCCGTTACTCATTACTCACTACTCATTACTCATCATTCCAGAGCAATTCTAAGTGAACAATTTCACTTTATATAAAGAAAGGTTGATACAAATGGCAGAAAAAAGATTTGCAGGCGAATATCCCGTTATCGGTATACGTCCTGTCATCGACGCAAGAAAAGGACCTCTTGACGTAAGAGGCTCACTTGAAGAGCAGACAATGGGCATGGCTAAGGCTGCTGCTGAACTTTTCAGAAACAATCTCAAGTATTCAAACGGCGAACCCGTAAAGGTTGTTATTTCTGACTGCACAATCGGCAGAGCAGGTGAAACTGCAAAGTGTGCTTCTCAATTCAAGAAGGAAGGCGTGGACATCACTCTTTCCGTTACTCCCTGCTGGTGCTACGGCAGCGAAACAATGGATATGGATCCCAACACAATCAAGGGTGTATGGGGCTTCAACGGTACAGAGCGTCCCGGTGCTGTTTACCTTGCAGCCGTTCTCGCTTCTCATGCACAGAAGGGACTTCCCGCCTTCGGCATTTACGGTCACGAAGTTCAGAATATGGACGAGTCAGCTCAGATTCCCGATGATGTAAAAGAAAAGCTCCTCCGTTTCGGCAGAGCTGCTGTTGCTGTTGCTACAATGAGAGGTAAGTCATATCTCCAGATCGGTTCTGTATGTATGGGTATCGGCGGTTCAATCATCGATCCCTCATTCATCGAAAGCTATCTCGGTATGAGAGTTGAGTCTGTTGACGAGGTTGAAGTTATCAGACGAATGACAGAAGGTATTTACGATGAAGCTGAATACCAGAAGGCTCTTAAGTGGGCAAAGGAAAAGTGTAAGATGGGCTTTGACAAGAACCCTGAAGAATTACAGCTTACACCTCAGCAGAAGGAAGAACAGTTTGAATTTGTTGTTAAGATGGCTTGTATCATCAAAGACCTTATGAATGGTAACCCTAACCTTCCTGAAGGCTGCGAAGAAGAAATGGTTGGTC
>JAZSPR010000090.1:0-10254 GCA_045537555.1 Acutalibacteraceae bacterium
ATTCTCAATTCTCAATGCGCAATGCTCAATTGTGGAAAGGGCTTCGCCCTTTGACCCATTTATATAATTCAAGCCCGAAGGGCTTCCGAAATTGCGAATTGAGCATTTCAAATTGCGAATTTGAAAGAGCCCGACAAATTAGTGTTTATTCTGCAAGAAAATCAAACGCCATTCTTCCCGAAACGGAATGTTTGCCGTTAAAGACATCTATATGTAATTTGTCTTCTGCGTTCATAAGGGAATAGACTTTTCTTAATTTTTCATGTGCTGTTTTGCTTGCATTTATGGGGAAGAGTTTGTCTCTTGTTCCCGATTCAATAAGAAGTTCTTTCGGTGCAAGAGATGCGGCAAAATCATATATTTCACCCGTTTCAAGAATGCGGGGGATATAGTTATCGGGACAATGCCACAAAGAAAGAATGCTGTCTTTAAATGTATTCACATATCCGCTGATAACGGTTTTGTATATGGTGTCATCAAGGACTGATGCATAAAGTGCGGTGAGTCCTCCCCCCGAAATTCCCATAACGGATACTTTGTTTTCATCAACAGTTTCTGTTTCTCTTAAAACCTTTGTACATATAAGAGCTTGTGCAACTCTGATTGTGGCAGTAGTCAGTCCGTAGGGGAGTAAGTGATGCGAAAGCTCATCGCAGGAGCTTATATAAAACGGTTTATATAAATCGTGCGAAAGCCTCGCTTCACCGAATCCGAAAAGCTCGGGAGCTATAACGGTGCAACCTCTTTTTACAAGCTCAACAGCAAAGTTTTTCTGATAATTGTCAATGTATCTTATATGTTTTTTGTTGCCTCTTTTTGAAATGTTCAGAATCTGTCTTACGCCGTATCCGTGACCGCATAATGCCACAACTCCCGTTGTTTTTTCCGTTTTTGTTTTTGGCGTGAGAATGTAAACGGGAGAGTAAAGTTCGTCACATATTTTAAGAGTATATTTTTTTAATGTGTAATCGGGGTAATCAAGAGTTTTGCCCGTTTCGCGAAGTTCTGTTTTTTCACTTAAATCACAGATTTTATGGACGGGGAAAAGCTCTCTTGCTTTTTGTTTTATGTTTTCTCCTGTCTTTAATGCATCTTCATATGAAGATATGTTTTTATATGGCTCGGCTCTGAATTTATCATATAGAGACGACATAAAGTCATCGGGAGAATAAATGTTTTTCTTCATAATTTACCTCAGATTAAAATGTGATTTTTCCTGAGTTTACGGCATTTCTGCTGTGAGTGCCGACATATACGGTATAACTGTTATCAAGTTCCCAATCACACTTTTCGGGATTATAAAATCTTATATCGTCAATGCTTACATTAACTTTAACTTCTCTTGTTTCACCTGCTTTAATGCTTACACGTTTAAAGCCTTTAAGAAGTTTTACAGGTCTGTCGGTTTCTTGGTTGTCACTTCCTATATAGACCTGGACAACTTCATCACCGTCTGTTTCGCCTTTGTTTGTGACATTTACGGTTGCAACGATATTTTCATCATCTTTGTTTACAGTAGCATTACCGAGTTCAAATTCGGTATATGAAAGACCGAAACCGAACGGGAAATGAGGCTCTTTGTTTTCTTTGTCAAAGAGTGTATAACCGTGGTAATAGCCGTATTCTATATTTTTATCTTCTGCGCCGATATGAAGGAATGAGGGGTAGTCTTCTGCTTTTTCTGCGATTGTGAAGGGAAGCTTACCTGCAGGAGTCTTGTCACCGCTTATAATATCTGCAAGAGCATTACCGCCCTCAATTCCGCTGTAGAATGACATAATGATGCTGTCAGCATTGTTAACCCAGTCTTTTATTACATAAGCACTTCCGCCCATGATATTTACGATAAGCTTTTTGCCGAGGCGTGAGAGTGCTTTTATAAGCTTTACATCTTCTTCGGGAATATGAAGGTCTGCTCTGTCACCGCCCGAGCCTTTGGGCTTTTTCTTAACATTGCCGAGGTTAACAAGGAATTCACCTTCCTGAAGCCAGTCGCTGCCTACACATACGAGGATATATTCGCTGTTTTTTGCTGTATTAACAGCTTCATTTACATCACATCCGTTGTAAAGTGCAATGTTTTCTTTGCCGAAACGGTTGCACATGCCTTCATAAGGTGTAATTGCATAGGGACTGAAAACATTACTGCTTCCGTGGTCGCCCGTGTTTCTCTTATTGGCATATCTGCCCACAACGGCAATTTTTGAATTATTTTTAACGGGAAGAATGTTGTTTTCGTTTTTAAGAAGAACCATACCTTTTGTTGCGGTTTCTCTTGCAAGATTGATATGTTCTTCTGAAAGAATGACACTCTTGTCATGCTTTTTATGTTTCGGCAGAGTTGAAATGAGGGCACGGAGCACTCTTTCAGCGGCTGTATCAATATCTTTTTGAGTCAATTCACCTTTTTTTACTTTAAGGGGGAGAACTGCATATCTGAAAAGATAGGGCATTTCAACATCCATACCCGCTTTTATGCTTCTTACAGCATCATAAATACCGTAGAAGAAATCGGAGAGAGCAAAACCGTCAAAGCCCCATTCATCTCTTAAAATGTCTGTAAGGAGTTCCTTGTTTTCGCAAGCATAAGTGCCGTTTACCTTATTGTAAGCACCCATTATTGACATAGCGCCCGCATCGATGCACTTTTTGAAATGGGGAAGATAAACTTCGCGGAGAGTTCTTTCGTCTGCAATTGCGTTTGCGCTGAAACGAAGGTCTTCGATGCTGTTGAGTGCGTAATGTTTGGGACAGGCAATTATGCCGTTATCCTGCATAGCCTTAGTGAGTGCGGCACCCATTCTGCCCAGAAGATACGGGTCTTCTCCGTATGTTTCCTGAGCTCTGCCCCACATGGGATTTCTGAGAAGATTTATACACACACCCGCAAAAAGGTTTGCATCGAGTGCTGATGCCTCTTTTGCAAATACTTCGCCAATACGGTATTCGAGTTCATCGTCAAATGTTGCACCGCGGAGCATTGAAACGGGGAAACAGGTGCATTTTCCCATAACAATACCTCTCGGACCGTCCGTGAAAAGCACAGGAGGGATGCCGAGCCTTTTACAACCGCCTGCAGGGTATGCTTCGCCGTTATAGTATCTGCCTTTTGTCAATGTGTTTTTGATTGTGACACCCATTGCATGACCCTGTAACATACGGATTTTCTCTTTGAGTGTCATTTCAAGAAGTAGTGTGTGAGCAACTTCATAAAGCTTCTCTTTTGTGGGTTCGTTTTTATAGATTTCACACGCTTTACTGAAATTCATCATAATATCTTCTCCTTAATAACTTTTCAGTTTCAGGGTGTCTTTGAAAAATGCTTTATCTTTATCACCCGAAACAAATTCAATCATTACAATTCCGTTAAAATTCTTTGAAATAAATTTTTTGAGAAGTGTGTCGAGATAATTCTTATTCTTTTTTCTGAACCGCTGTTCTCTTTTTAAATCACGGTAAGAAACATGTACATTGAGAATATGCTCATAAGTTCTCTCAATTCTGTCAAGGTCGTATTCCATGCGGAAATATCTCGACTGGAAGTATGTTCTGAAATTGTCCTGACAGATGTCTTGTTTTATTTTGAGGAATGCATCCGTATTGTTATTGAATGTGTTGTCATGACATTCGGGGCAGACAAGAAGACCGTAATTTTCTGCAATAACACACATCTTTTTTGTGTTTTCGAGAAGTTGACGGTATTCGTCAGCGGAAGTGTCTTCGCTGTTTTTCTTTCCTAGCCATATGCGGATTGAAGAGGCGTTCATTTCCTTTGCAATAAGGCATATTTCTTTCCACTTTTCTTCATCATTTAAAGCTGAGTTGAAATAGCTTCCGTAAGAAGAAATTGCAATTTCTGCATCATCGCAGAGCTTTTTTACCTTTTTTGCATCGTCTGTATTTTTAACGTGGACATCTCCTCCCCATTCAATAAAGCCGATACCTGCTTTTTTTGCAATGACAACAACTTCTTCAACTGTCTTTTTTCTGAAAGTAACAGAGCAGAGTCCGATTTTTAGTGTGTTCATTTTTATTCCTCTATTCGCTGATTTGTGCGAGATAATATTCAAACGGTTTTGTTTCTGTGGGGACGGGAGAAACCTTTATATATTCGGTTTTTCCGTTTTTTGTTATTGTGAGATAATCTCTGTAATAACGGTTTTCATTTATAATTTCACCGTTTTTTATAAAGATTGCTCCGCCGCGGCTTCCTGTTTCGGGAAGCTCTGAAACAAATGCTTCAAGAAGTGCTTTCATGGAAATGAGCATATCTTTATCACGGTAATATTCTGATAGATTTCTGTGTTTTTTCGGATAATTTTCAAGAAGTGAAGTTACTTCACCCAGAAGTTCAACGCAACCCTCATAATCTCTTTTAAAAGATGCAACATTGCTCATTTTCTTTTTTAAGTATGAATAATCGGTTTCATTATCTTTTTCAATGACAGTATCACTTATTTCATCAAAATCGAAATCAAAGGGGAGTGACGGTTTTGTGCTTATATGCTTTGCGGCAATGAGACCTGAGACCTGAGTGTCGTTTAGTGCCGAGCCTCCGGGGCGTGACAGTCCGAATGTGCCGGCTGCTTCACCCGTTACATAAAGCCCTTTTATGTCTGATTCAAAGTTGTTGTCTGTATAAACCCCGCCGTTGTTGTGCTGAGCACATACGGCTATGCGCAGTTTATCTTTATGTATATCAATACCCTGACGCAGATAAACGTCAATTGCCTTGCTGTTGAGTTTTCTGAGTCTTTCAATGGGAGTGTCACCGAGTGAATCTGTTTTTATAAGGTACTCTTTTGCTTCATCGGAAAGAGCTTTAAAGCAGAAGCTTTCGGGGTTCTTGCTGTAATCAAGATAAACCTTTCTGCCCTTTGACGTTTCGGAATGGACTGCGATATCAATGAGTGAGCTTTTATCAGACCTTTCAAATGAGAAAGGCCATTGATAGCCTTTAAGGAAAACAAAGCTGTAAGCTTCGTTTATATCTTCAAAACAGTATTTTAAAAATTCACGTTCGTTGCCGTCATTGTCAATGCTTACAAAACGGGGGATAACTTGCATAAAACTGCCCGAAACATTCCAGCGGAAGTCAACGGAAGCCATACCGTACTGCCATTGTGTGAAGTTGCACATCCTGACACCCGATTCGATAAGCACGCCCGTCATTCCGTGCTGAGATTCGGGATAGACAGATTCTTCATAAATGCAAGCGGGAGCACCCGTAGCGCAGATTATATTTTCGGCATAGAAATTCTCTTCTTTTTTACTTAAAAGGTCAAGAACACGCACTCCGTAAGCCCTGTTATCTTTAACAAGGATTTTTATAACCTGTTTGTTGTCAAGCAGGGGAGTTTTATTGATTCGGGTTACCTGATATTCAAGTTTTTCGGTCATTTTCTTTGATGTAAGGGGACCGACGGAAGTGGCTCTCAAAGTGTCATCGTGGTCGGTTTTATAACCGGGGTAACCGCCGAAACCGTCTGTGGGGAAGCCCACACCGTAGTCGCATAATGTAAGGAAACATTTCAGGCTGTTGACGGCTTCGAGATACATCTTTTCGCCGTCACACGAGCCGCCCGAAAACATATCCGAAGCCATTTTGTATGCGCTGTCGGGAGTGTGACCGTCCATTGAAAGCTTGTAATAAGTCTGTTTGTCGCTTCCCGTGTTTCTTGAAGTGCCCGAAAGCCTGTTTTCGGTTACAACGGCAATATCTGTTAGTCCTTCTTTAAAAAGATGGTCTGCCGCTGAATAAGCCGCCGCACCGCTTCCGATAATCAGGGCTTTATAGACTTTTTTCATAAGCACCTCACGCTGAATCCGCCGTCACAGTCAATAACCGTGCCCGTGCAGAAATCAAAATTACCGTCTGCCACAGCCGAAACGCATTTTGCAACATCGGAAGGCTGTCCCATTCTTTTAATGGGAGTGATGCCCTCGGAAATGAGTTTTTCATATTTTTCTTTTACTTTTGAAGTCATATCTGTTTCGATAATACCGGGTCTTATTTCAATTACGCTTACACCGTATTCGGCAAGTCTTGCGGCAAAAAGCTTTGTTGTCATTGAAATACCTGCTTTTGAAATGCAGTATTCACCCCTGTTTACCGATGCCGTGTAAGCAGACATTGAAGATATATTGACTATTCTTGATTTTCCGTTTGCGATAAGGAAAGGTGTGAGTGCCTGAGTGACAAAAAATGTGCCTTTTAAGTTGATGTCTGTAAGATAATCGAAGTCATCGGGTGTGATTTCGAGAATATCCTTTCTCTCTCTCGGAGCACAACCTGCGTTGTTTACAAGTAAATCAAGTCTGCCGAACTTTTCACCCACAAATGCGGCAAGATGCTTTCTGTCCTCATCAACAGATATGTCGCAGGGCAGAAAATGAACTTTTTTTAAATATGTATTTTCGAGTTCTGTTACCTCATCACTCTTTTTTCTTGATGTTATGATAACATCATAATCTTTTTTCAGCAGTTCTTCGGCTATTGCTCTGCCGATGCCTCTGCTTCCTCCAGTTACAACTGCAACCATATGTTTTTCCTCACTTTTTGAGTATGTATTTATCATAATAGGGCATATAGACTTCCGTGTCCCTGATTACACAGCCCGAAACTGTACCTGCTCTCATAAGAAGAGAACACTTTCCGCATTTGATACATACTTTCTTTTTGTCAAGAGTGCCGTTTGTAAGAAAATCTTTAAAGAATGTGGGGTATGCGAAAATCATTCTGCCGAAACCTGCAAAATCGCCTACACCTTCGTTTATAAGCTTTTCAGCATATAAAAGAGCATTTTCTCCCTCGAATGAAAGGGCTGAAACTACAAATTTCATATCGGGGAATGATGATGTAAGTTCTTTTGTCACGTCATATACACGCTTCATGCCGATATTACCGTCTTCGGGTGAATCTGCAAGATAAGGACGGTTTATATGGGGGATAAGGTAAGGGTTGCCGATTGTGAGATTGACAAGTTCAATGCCTTTATCTTTGAGTTTTGCAATAATTTCCTTTGTTTCGAATAAATCAATCTCATTGTTTTCATTGACTCCGAAACCGTAGCCGTAAGGGAAACAGTCACAGCTGTTGAGCCTTGTTGTGACAAAAGCTTTGTCGCCGACAGCATTTTTTACGGCATCGATACAGTTAAAATAAAGTCTTGTTCTGTTTTCAAGACTTCCGCCGTATTTGCCGTCTCTGTGATATGCACTTAAAAATTCATTGAAAAGGTAACCGTGACAGCATTTAACGTCCATACCGTCAAAACCTGCCGAGAGTGCGAGCTTGGCGGCTTTTTCATACATAGCGGGGATAGTGTCAAGGTATTCGTCTGTTGCAACCGTGAAAGGCTGATTTTCTTTTCCTTTTTCCCAGAGTTCATTTCTGTATGCGACAATCGGTTCGGGTGTGCCGTGGGGTTTAGAGTATCTTCCGCTGTGAGTGAGCTGAATTATCATAATCGGCTCAAACCCGTGAATCTCTTTTGATTTTGCCTTGACACTTGAAACGATTGAACGGAAGCTTTCGACTGTATTTTCATTTATGTAAAGCTGACGCGGATTTGCTCTGCCTTCATTACATACTGCGGCGGCTTCAAACCATATGATACCCGGTGCACCTTCGGCAAAACGGAGATATCTTCTTTCCGTGAGTTCATCAATTGCACCCTCGGGTGTTCCGTCACAACCTTCCATTGGCTGAAAAAGTATTCGGTTATTGGCTTTTCTGCCGTAAATTTCAACGGGTGTATTAAGTGTAATATTCATTTTTTTCCCTCTTTTATAATTCTTATTTAAATTTAACATTAAATTATTATAATTGCAAGATATTTTTTATTGAAATTTACTCTTTTTTGTGATATATTCTAAATAATAACAGATTTATATGCATCTGCAGATTTCCGAAAAACGGAGGTAATACATATGGAAACAGAAACAAAGCAGGGTATCGGCTCGAAAGTAAAAAGCCTGATATCAACAGCAAAACAATACTGGACAGAGCCTGCGAAGGGTAATTACATCCCTTACAAAGAAGTTGTAAGCCTCAGCGGTGCGGGGTTCGGTGTTTACTGGACGATTCTGCTTGCTTCAACAATCGGTCTTGATGCGGCAAATTTCCTTGTTGGTGCGAGTATTGGTCTTAAACCCATGGACCTGCAGGTTATGCTTATTGTTGCAAATCTTGTTGGTATACCCATAGGCATTTTCAGAAGCTGGTATTATGATAATCATCATTTAAAGGGCGGAAAATTCCTTCCCTTTATAAAGAAAACGGGGCTTCCGATAGTCCTTATTTCAACGGTATTCGTATGGCTGCCTTATGAAAAAATGCAGTATATCACAAAAGCCGTCGTTGTATGGTTTATGTATATGCTCCTTAGTATTTTCCTGTGTTTCTATAACGAGAGTTATACATATTTCCAGCAGATAATTACCCCCAATGCTCAGGAACGAGCAAATGTAATGAGTATTTCTCAGGTTATCTATTCACTCGCTCCCACAATCACAAACCTTGTAATTCCGTGGATTGCAGGTAAAACATGGGGTCTTAACAATATATGGACTTACCGTGTTATTTACCCCGTATTCACCGTTATAGGTCTTGTTATCGGAACAATCTTTTTCCGCAAGGTCAAAGAAAGACTTATTCTCCCAAAGAAGAAGCCCGAGCCTGTCAGAATGCTCGATGCTGTCCGTGAAGTTGCAAAGAATAAGTATTACTGGATAATTCAGGCGGCGGCATGGGTTGTTTTCCTTGAATCGGGTTACGGTGTTGTGCTCGGCTGGTCATTTGTTTACGGTCACGGCGGTGAATATCAGGCATCACTCGGTCTTGCAAATACCGTTATAGGTAATGCGGCGCTGTGGTCAATGCTTCTTTGCCCGATTGCCATAAAATTCATGGGTAAAAGAAATCTTCTTATTACTGCGAATGCCATAAATATCGTGATTCTGATTGTTCTTTATTTCACATATCAGAACCTTATTCTCATCTGCGTTCTCTGGTATCTCAATACTTTCATAAACACATTCTGGAACATTGTTCAGCACAATATCAGTGCAGATATGAGGGACTATCATCAATGGAAAACAGGTGTGCGTGTTGACGGTCTTTTCGGACCTCTCGGCATGATAGGTACTGTTATCGGATTCTTTACGGGTATGTTCTATCCCGCAGTATATGAAAAAATGGGACTTCTTGATAATTACGATGTCCTTTATAACGATGTTGTCAGAAATAATCTTTTTGAAGTTCTGATACTGTGCTCTGCAGTCGGTGCTCTTCTTAACCTTATTCCTTTCTGTTTCTATGACCTTACGGAAAACAAGCACAAGGCTTATGTTGAAGTGCTCAGAATCCGTGCAATGTTTGAAAACCACGCTCTCGGTGTGCTTGAAAATGAGGAGCTCATTGAAGGCATGAGAATTATTCATGAAGCAAAAGAATATGCGGGTAAGGAAAAAGTTTCTGCAATAAAATCATTGTCAAAGCTTGAACGCAGAGCGGCAAAGGAAACAAATAAGGCGATTGAAAGAGCCGCTATAATCACGGAAGACCTCAATAAATTCTCCACAGAAGCAGGCAAGGCAAGACTTGCTCTTGCAAGGGATATTTATGCAAACGGCAAGATGTATTTCTATGAAGATGCAACAGCTGACCTCATAAAAGCAAAAGCAATGCCGAAGAAAACAGCCGATGAAAAGGAAATCCGTTCAGATGCAATAAAGAGTGCGCGTGTGAGAAAAGAATCAGCCGCACTTATCAGAAAATACGGCATGGAAAATATCAAGGCGCCCGATGAATCTGTCAAAGAAGAAATTATGAACAGAGAAGCAAACAGCTTCATTGACAGCATAAAAATCAGACGTGACCTCAAGGCATATCTCAAGAAAGAATCTGTTTACACAAGAGTTGTAAAACCCTTTACGGATGCCGACAGCCTTATCATTCAGGCTCAGAATTATACACATCTTGATGAGCTTGAAAGAATGTATGCTGAGGCTATAAAAGTATACTGATACAGAAAAGAGCAGTCGGTGTGACTGCTCTTTTTGATAAATCAGAATTTGTCGAGCTAAAGCCCGACAAAAATTCGCAATTGGAAATTCGCAATTGGGCACCTCTAAAAACTGCATAAAAGCAAAAAATAATTGATAAAAACAAGCAGAATCAGAGTATCCCCCAACTACGATTAATTTTGTTTGATTTTTATCTACCAAGAAGGCAGAGTTGTGCCTTGGATT
>JAZSPR010000112.1:0-2273 GCA_045537555.1 Acutalibacteraceae bacterium
CAGGTGGTAATGAAAGGTCAGTTTTCAGGTGCATTGAAGCCCGATGTTGTTATACCTTTCAAGCTCGATAAAAAAGCGGCAAAAGCTGCTCTTAAAAAACATATTTCAACAAAGAAATTTGTTCCGAAAGCATTTCTTTCCGATAACCGTCTTGAAGAAATCAGGGGCGTGTATGTGCCGCATTGGCTTTTTACCTGCGATACAACAGCCGATGCAAGTTATAAGGCAGAAAAAATCAGAAGATGGTCGGATGAAAACTACAATTATACTGAAACATCCTATTTTGATGTATACAGAAGCGGCAATATGGGATTTGAAAATATCCCCGTTGACGGTTCAACCAAAATGCCCGATGACCTTATGGAGTCTGTTGAGCCATTTGACCTTTCGCAAGCGGTTGATTTCAATACGGCTTATCTTGCAGGCTATCTTGCAGACAAATACGATGTAACCGCAGAGGAAAGTATGCCCAGAGCAAACGAGCGTATCAGACAGAGCATTGATGATGCTTTTAAGGATACAGTAAAGGGTTACGACAGCGTACAGTCGCAGAATGTTAATATGAATGTTGTAAACGGGCTGTATAAGTATGCTCTTTACCCCGTATGGCTTCTCAATACCTCGTGGAACGGAAATAAATACACCTTTGCCATGAACGGTCAGACAGGTAAATTCGTCGGTAATATTCCCACGGACAAAAAAGCAGTTACAATAGCATCTCTTCTGCTTGGTACGGGCTTAGGTGCATTGATTTACGGTCTTATGTGGCTCATTGAACTGCTTTAAGGAGGTGCGGAAAATGAAAAAAAGAATAGTTGCAACAGTAATTACATTGTTTATTTGCCTTTCATCTTTTATTTCCGTATCTGCTTATACAGACAGTCATATTCTTTATGTTTCAGATACTCTCACTTACAGCGAGTATGATGAACTTGAATCTTATGCAACATATATAGAAAATACATACGGCTGTTGCATAATGTTCTGCCTTACTGACGATACAGACGGTATGACAGGTGATGATTTTGCAAAAGAAGTGTACAGCAGTAACACCGATAACGCTGACGGCATTATAATCACTCATGATTTATGGAACAGCTCATACCACATATATGTTTCGGGTAATGCAAAACAGATTGATGATGCAGATATTGATGCAATGCTTGATGCTTATGATTCAAACGAAGCATATTATGGCGGCATAAACGATTACCTTAAAAAAGCGGAAGAAATAATTGCAGAAACAGTCTATTCCTACGAAGAACCTGCAAAAGGTGATGAATCACCGCAAGACGATGTTCATTCAAATGATACATATGACGATACAACAGATGAAAAAGTCGGAGTACCTCTCTGGCGTATACCTGTTGCATTCGGAATAGGATTGATTATCGGTTTCCTCATTGTTTACAGTATTGCTTCAAAAAACAAGTCGGTCAGAATGCAGAAAAACGCAACTGTTTATACTCGACCGGGCAGTTTAGTTATAACGGGAAGTGCAGATAATTTTTTATACAAAAACCTTGAACGCAGAGAAAAGCCGAAACAGACTGAGAAGAAATAAGGAGGAATTACCAATGGGATTGTTTGATTCTCTCAAAAGACAAGCTGAATCGGCAATTAAAAGAGAGGTTTCGCAAGGCATTAACAAAGCAGTAAATAATGCAGTACAGTCAATCGGTAAAGGCAGAAATTACACAGAAACATTTACATTTTCAGTCTTGCCGACCAATGTTGCCGAGCTTCAGTCTCTGCCCGAAGCAAGACTTGATTCCGCATTTGCAACAACAGCTCTTACACTTGCTGTTCTGTGTAATTACGAGCATAACCCCGATGCAACAATCGAAATGCTCAATTTCCTGAAGGGTCCCTCAGAGGTGAGCGGATTTGAAAAGCAGTTTATCAAAGAGCACCTTGGTTCTGAGCCTTATAAAGCACGTTCGTATTTTGAAGGCGCGACTCCGCAGAACAGTTATCAGCCCAATACACCCTATAAAATAACTGTTATTGAAACTCCGTATTCATTTGATAATGAAAACTGGGCAACGCTTTATGTTAAAAGCGGCGGTGCGGATAGTCCGAGACCGATAAAGCTTCGCAAAAAGCCTTCGACAGGTCAATGGTTTCTTGTTGAAATCCAATGTCTTGCCGATATCCGTGTGCCCGTTGAGGAAGATCCTTGGGCATAAATAGTAAAAGATTGGAGAAATTTATATGAAAAAATTATCAGCAATGCTTATTGCGGTTCTTATGATGGTTTCATTTGCAGCTTG
>JAZSPR010000008.1:0-3736 GCA_045537555.1 Acutalibacteraceae bacterium
ATGACCTTCGGTCAAGTGATGTTTTTGCCTTCGGCAAAAGTTTCGGAAGGGCTTCGCCCTTACCCATTATAATATTGTGTGAAAACAAATTTTGTAGGGACCGATGCCCACATCGGTCCGATTGCGGAGTTTACGGAGCAATAACGGTGTAACACCGTTCTATTACAATAAATTCATTGAATCAATTTGTCAGTTAGCGGAAATCAAAGATTTCCGATTTGTCTTCGACAAATGCGGACCGATGTGGGCATCGGTCCCTACAATAGTTACATGTTCGTCAAAACGGACGCCCGATGGGCGCCCCTACGATGAAACATCCCGACAAATTCTGATTTGTCATTAAACTTTTTGTTCACTGAAAGGGTATACTATGGAATTCTTTGCAGGACAATATGATATAGCCGTAATCGGTGCGGGTCATGCAGGTATAGAGGCTTCTCTTGCCGGTGCAAGGCTCGGCTGCCGCACGGTTCTTTTTACAATAACACTTGATTTTGTGGGCAATCTTCCCTGCAATCCGTCAATCGGCGGAACGTCAAAGGGGCATCTTGTCCGTGAAATTGATGCTCTGGGCGGTGAAATGGGCAAGGCGGCAGACGCCAACTCCATTCAGCTCCGCATGCTCAACAGGGGCAAAGGTCCTGCCGTACATTCTCTGCGTGCGCAGATTGACCGCCGCGGATACACCTCATACATGAAGCATTGCATCGAAAAGCAGGAAAATCTTGACCTGAAACAGGCCGAGATTGTTGAACTTCGCAAAAACGGTGATGAATGGGAGCTTGTCACAAAGCTTGATGCCGTTTACACGGCAAAGCAGGTTATCATCGCAACGGGAACATTCCTCGACGGCAAAATCTATGTCGGTGACAAATGCTATTCAAGCGGTCCCGATGGTGTTTTTCCGTCAATCGGTCTTACAGACTCCCTTAAAAAACTCGGTCTGCCTTTACGCCGATTCAAAACAGGTACCCCCTCACGAGTCAACAGAAGAAGTGTTGATTTTACGGGACTTGAGCTTCAGGAAGGCGATAAAAAATGCTCCCCCTTCTCATTTGAAACAGAAAAAAAGCCCGAAAACAAGGCAGTCTGTTACATTTCATACACGAATGACAATACAAAACAGATAATTCTCGACAATATCCACCGTTCACCTCTTTACGGCGGAAAAATCGAGGGTATAGGTCCCAGATACTGCCCCAGTATCGAAGACAAAATTATGCGTTTCGCAGAAAAGGAACGCCATCAGCTTTTCATTGAACCCTGCGGACTTGATACGGAAGAAATGTATCTTCAGGGTATGTCATCTTCACTTCCCGAAGATGTTCAGCTGAAATTCTTAAAGACTATCAAAGGTCTTGAAAATGTTGAAGTCATGCGTAATGCATACGCCATAGAATATGACTGCGTTGACCCCGTTTCAATGAAGCCCACACTTGAATTTAAAGATATTCCGAATCTCTACGGTGCGGGGCAGTTCAACGGTTCAAGCGGTTATGAAGAAGCCGCCGCTCAGGGGCTTGTTGCAGGTATAAATGCCGCACTCAGAATCAAAAACAAAGAACCCCTCATTCTTGACAGAGCAGGTTCATACATCGGCACACTTATTGATGATCTCGTCACAAAGGGCTGTAACGAGCCTTACAGAATGATGACATCAAGAAGTGAATACCGTCTTTTCTTAAGACAGGACAATGCCGACATAAGACTTACAGAAACAGGATATAAAATCGGTCTTATTTCAGAAGACCGTTACAATAAATTCTTAAGAAAACTCGACCTCATCGCAGAGGAGAGAAAAAGAGTTGAAAGCACCGTTATTCCCCCTAATAAGGAATACGATTATATATTTATTGAAAACGGTACAGTCCCCCTTTCAACGGGTGTCAGACTTTCAGAACTTATCAAAAGACCTCAGTTAAACTATGAAAAACTCACCCCCGTAGATAAGACCCGTCCCGACCTGACAGATGACATCTTTGAACAGGTTGAAACCGAACTTAAATACGAGGGATACATAAAGAGACAGCTTTCGCAGATTTCAGATATGAGAAGACTTGAAGTCAGACTCATTCCCGAAGATATCAACTATGATGATGTAACGGGGCTTCGTCTTGAGGCAACCGAAAAGCTCAAAAAAGTACGCCCCGTGAATATCGGTCAGGCATCAAGAATCTCAGGTGTCAGCCCTGCCGACATCTCTGTTCTTCTTATTTATCTCGGCAAGAAAGGAAACTGATTTATGTCAACAATTGCCGCAATTGCCACCCCGAATGCATCGGGCGGTATAGGTGTAATCAGAATATCGGGCGACGATGCAATAGCCGTTGCCGACAAGGTTTTCAGGTCCGTTTCAGGAAGAAAGCTTTGCGACATCAAAGGTTACACAGCCCTCTTTGGTCATATATGCGAAAACGAAAGTGCCGTCGATGAATGCGTGGCGCTTGTTTTCCGTGCACCTAAAAGTTATACGGGTGAGGACGTTGTTGAACTTTCATGCCACGGCGGACTTTATGTCACACAGAAAGTCCTGAGAACAGTTTTTGCCGCAGGTGCAGTCCCCGCCGAACCGGGTGAGTTTACAAAACGTGCATTTCTTAACGGAAAAATTGACCTTGCACAGGCTGAATCTGTTATGAATATCATCTCAGCCCACGGTCAGCAGGCATTGAATGCCGCTGCAAACACTCTTGACGGCAAACTGAGTGAAAAAATCGCAGGGATTGCCGCTTCACTCACAAATGTTGCCGCAGGAATTGCCGTATGGACAGACGATCCCGACGAAGATGTACCTCAGGCACACGAAGAAAATGTATATGAAGTTGTGAAAAACAGTCTTAATAAACTTAATAAACTTATAAAGAATTTCGATTCGGGCAAAGCCGTCACTCAGGGTGTACCCACAGCAATCTGCGGTCATCCCAATGTAGGCAAATCAACGCTTATGAACCAGCTTGCAGGCTATGAAAAATCAATTGTCACAGACATCGCAGGTACAACACGGGATGTTGTTGAAGAAACGGTCAGGCTCGGTGACATCGTGCTTCACCTTGCCGACACAGCGGGCATTCACGAAAGTGACGATATTGTTGAAGCAATCGGCATTGACAGAACAATGAAAAAGCTTGATTCCGCAAGCCTTGTTCTTGCCGTTTTCGATTCATCACAGCCTCTTGATATTAACGACATTGAGCTGTTAAAAAAATGTAACGGCAGAAAAGCCGTTGCAATCATAAATAAAACCGATTTAGGCATAAACACGGATATTGAAAAAATAAAAGAATATATCGCAGATACTGTCTTCATTTCTGCCGCAAACGGTGACGGAATCGAAGACCTGAAAGCAGTTATCGAAAGACTTCTCGGCACAGCCGAATTTGATACATCTGCGGGCATTCTCGCAAATGAAAGACAGTATGCTTGTTGTACGTCTGCCGCAGACAGCCTGAATGAAGCACTTACGGGGCTTGAAATCGGCGTAACACTCGATGCCGTCAATGTCAGCATCGATTATGCAACGGAAAAGCTCCTTGAACTCACAGGCGAAAAAGCAAGAGAAGCAGTTGTGAATGAAGTGTTCTCTAAATTCTGTGTAGGAAAGTAAACAATAATTTGTCGAGGTCTTTCAAATTTGCAATTTGCAATTTGCAATGCGCAATTTCGGAAGCCCTTCGGGCTTGAATTATATAAATGGGTCAAAGGGCGAAGCCCTTTCCACAATTGAGCATTGCGCATT
>JAZSPR010000140.1:0-3677 GCA_045537555.1 Acutalibacteraceae bacterium
GATTTTCGCAAAACGAACAAATTGATTCAATGAATTTATTGTAATAGAACGGTGTTCCACCGTTATTGCTCCGCTACACTCCGCAATCGGACCGATGTGGGCATCGGTCCCTACAAAAATTACTTTTCCTTCAATAAAAGAGCTCGACAAATTATTGTTTGCTTGACTGTTTCTTTTTTTTGTGCTAAAATTAATTGTTAATTTTTTCGTAAGGGAGAAAAACGATGTTAAAATTCCTTATCGCCTTTTTTGCAGGCAAATGTGCAAAAATACTTCTTAAACTTCTCGGCAAGAGGGCAACCCATTTCCCGGGAAAACTTGCACTTAAAATATGTCCCGATTTTCTCAGATATATCGGCAAACCGAAGAATATCATCTGTGTAACGGGTACAAACGGCAAGACAAGCACATGCAACATGATTGAAGATTGCCTCAGACAGGATAATATAAAAGTTCTTGACAACAGCTTCGGTTCAAATACTCTCCCCGGCATCTGCGCCACATTCATTGACGGTGTAAACCTTTTCAACAAGCCTGTTTTTGACACATGCGTGCTTGAAGTTGACGAAAGAAGCTCACTTCATATCTACAAATACGTCACTCCCACATATTTCATCTGCTCAAACCTTTTCCGTGACTCCGTTATGAGAAATGCTCACACAGAGTTCATTTTCTCAATGATAAATGACTATCTTCCCTCCTCGACAAAGCTCATTCTCAACGGTGACGATGTTATAAGCTCAAGACTCGGCAAGGGTGCAAATGAAACACGTATTTTCTTCGGTGTGGACAAGCTTGAGGGTGAAAAAACAGAAGACCACAACATCATCAATGACGGCAGAGCATGTCCCGAATGCGGTGCTAAGATGATTTTCGACTTCAAACGTTATCATCACATCGGCAAAGCTCATTGTTCAAGGTGTGATATGACATCTCCCGTGTCAGATTATGTGGTAAAATCCGTTGATGAAAATGCCATGACGATGACCGTTTCACTCAAGGGCAAGGAATTTGTGTTTCCCATGATAAACGAAGCAATTTTCAATATTTACAATGAAGTTTCAGTCATTGCCTTGCTTTCTGAATACGGCTTTGAACCCGAAAAAATCGCTTCATTCATGAAAAATCTTCACATCACTTCAACCCGTTACAACGAAACTCAGGCAGGCGATGTAAAGGTTATCTGCACAATGCTGAAGGGCTACAATCCCATTGCCTGCTCAAGGAACTGCCACACAGCACTCATCAGAGAAGGCAGAAAAGCTGTTTTCTTCATGGTTGACGACATCCACAACGAGCAGGACGACTCAGAAAGCATAACATGGCACTATGAAGCCGATTACGAGGCTCTCAATGACGATTCAATCACTCATATTTTTGCATCAGGTCCCCGCTCACTCGACGTTAAATACAGACTTCTTCTTGCAGGTATCCCAGAAGAAAAAATCACCGTCGGAAGACACGAGCAGGATGTCATTGACAAGATGACTCTCGAAAATACAGATACACTTCTCATTTTTTACGATATGCATCGCTATGACAAGCTTGAAAAGGAAGTCAAGCCCGCAATTGTAAAAAAATTCTCATAATCAAAAAAACTTTCGCTTCAATTTGAGGCGAAAGTCTTTTTTTTTTACACTTTTCTGATTATTACAAAAGGAGTACACTCTTTGCCCTGTCCTGCAGGGTTATCTTTTATTGTTTCAAGCAGAATTTTATTATTATAAATGATATTTCTGCTTTTTCCTAAAAGCTCCTGACCGTAATCATTGGCATCAACAAGCATACACTCAACACCTGTTTTTTCTTCAATTTCACTACAGACTTTATCGGGATTTTCGGGCAGTCGGATACCGATATCACGATATTCTTCCCATATATGGTCATAAAAACCGTCAAGACCGCTTACTTCCTGACCGACAATTTCATAAAAGACACCTTTTTTACCAAAAAACTTTGTAACAGCACTTGCAACAGATGCATAAAGCACTTTCGGCAGACCGACTTCATCAATTGCAAACTGCATTTTTATAGATTCACCCACACCTATTCCGTGTGACGGATGTGAAGCAAAACGGGATAATGTTTTGGCAATAAACGAGACACGAATATCAGACCTTTTTATTATACGGTTCTGACATAATGCAATTATTTTTTCACTTACAGATAATATATCGCCCTGCTGATAAACAGGGAGAACATATTTTTCAACCAACTCGATATAATCTTCACCTGCAGAAACAAAATGTGTTTTTATAGGATGACGCTCAAATTCGCCTTCGGATGTGACAATCCGGAGGTTTTTCTTTTTCAATTCACTCATAACATTTACCTCAATATCAAATATTAATTCTGATTATATCATTATTATTATAAATAGTCAACTATTTTAATATCTATAGTCAACCATTTTAATACCTTTGTTCGGTAAAATTATAAAAAGAGAGGTAAATTATTATGAACAATTTCGGAACAATACTGAAAACACTGAGAATTCAGTCAAATCTGACACAGAAACAGCTTGCAGAACGTATAGGTGTAACAAAATCGGTAGTATCATACTATGAATCTCAGGAAAGATATCCCTCACCTGATATCCTTGTAAAAATTGCAAAAGTCTTTCATGTAACAACAGACTACCTTCTTGGTATTGATACAAAAAAAACCGTAAATGTTTCAGAACTCTCGCCCGAGGACATCAGTTTTATCATCAAAACAATTGATTTCCTTAAAAGCAAATATTGAGTAAGAAAAGGAATTATTTATGAAAATTGAAATCCTTTACAATGATTATCTTATTTTCGGTGACGGTGCAAATGTTGACTACATTGTAAAATGTCTTCCCGATGCCGAAGTGATTTACACTTCTATTCACGACAAGCCTTATTTTGCAGAGAATGAACCCGACCTTATCTATATGGGTGCAATGAGTGAGAATAATCAGGAAAGAGCGATTGAAGCCCTTATGCCTTACAAAGACAGGCTGAATGAGCTTATTGAAAAAGGTACGCATATTCTCTTTACATCAACATCATGCGACGTTTTATGTAAATTTATCATTGACGGCGACAGAACAATTGAGTGTCTCGGTCTTTTCGACTTCACTGTTGAAAGAAAGATGCTTAAAAGATTTAATGCAATGACTCTTGGCACATACAACGGATACGAAATGATGGGCTTCAAAAGCCAGTTCGGTGTTGCAACACCGTCAGAGAATTGCAATGAATTCTTCTTTGATGTGACAAGAGGTTCGGGACTTTATAAGAACTTCAATAAAGAAGGATTTAAAAGAAATAACCTTATTGCGACATATATCATCGGACCTTTTCTTATCCTCAACCCCCTTTTCACAAAGGAATGGCTCAGCGAAATAACAGGAAAAGAAATCACACTCCCCTTTGAAGACCTCGCTATGGAATGCTATAAAAACCGCCTTGCAGAATTCAAAGATGAAAACAGAAAGATTGAATAAACCGACAGGCACGGGGAACCGTGTCTGTTTTTTATCAGAATTTGTCGGGATGTTTGAACTGCGTGTAGGGACCGATGCCCACATCGGTCCGCATTTGTCGAAGACAAATCGGAAATCTTTAATTTCCGCAAATTGAAAAATTTGATTCAATAAGATTGTTGTAAATGAACGATTTTCAATCGTTATTGCTCCATTACATTACGCA
>JAZSPR010000147.1:0-14753 GCA_045537555.1 Acutalibacteraceae bacterium
ACACTCTTCGGCAACGGTGAAAGAACAGGTAATGCCGACATTGTAACACTTGCTATGAATATGTATTCACAGGGTGTTGATCCCGAGCTTGATTTCTCTGATATGCCTGCTATCACACAGGTTTATGAAAAAGTCACAAGAATGGCAGTTTATGAGCGTTCACCCTATTCGGGTAATCTTGTTTTTGCCGCTTTCTCAGGTTCACATCAGGATGCTATTGCAAAGGGTATGAAGTACAGAGAAGACAACGACTGTGAACACTGGACAGTGCCTTATCTTCCAATCGATCCGAGAGATGTGGGCAGAGAGTACAAGACAGACGTTATCCGTATCAATTCACAGTCAGGTAAAGGCGGTATCGGTTATCTTCTTGATAAGCAGTACGGTTATGTACTCCCGATGAAGATGAGAGAAAATGTCGGTTACTGCGTAAAGGATGTTTCCGACAAGGCTCACAAAGAGCTTCAGCCTCAGGAAGTTTTCGATGTATTTAAAGAGAACTATATCAATATCATTGACGGTCCCGTTAAATATATTGACTGTCATTTTGTGCGTAAGAATGACACGGTTGCTTACCTCACATTTGAAAAAGACGGCATAGCAGACGATATCGCAGGTAACGGTAACGGTTCACTTGACGCTGTTGTTAAAGCACTTCATAAAGGCGGCATTAAGTTTGACCACCTTGAATATACAGAACATGCCCTCAATATGGGCTCAACATCAAAGGCTGTTTCTTATGTCAGCATCACAATGCCTGACGGAAAAGTCAGCTGGGGTGTCGGTGTTGATGATGATATTATTCTTTCATCAGTATACGCACTGTTCTCAGCAATCAACAGATACGAAAAATCAAAGTAAGGAGAAATTATTATGGGTATGACAATGACACAGAAGATTCTTGCCGCACATGCAGGGCTCGAATCTGTTGAAGCAGGTCAGCTTATCATGGCAAAGCTTGACCTTGTTCTCGGCAACGATATCACTTCTCCCGTTGCAATAAATGAATTCAGTAAAAACGGTTTTGAAAGTGTTTTTGATAACACTAAAATTGCAATGGTTATGGACCACTTTGTTCCTAACAAAGACATCAAAGCGGCTCAGCAGACAAAGCAATGCAGAACATTTGCAAAATCATTCAATATCACAAACTATTATGATGTAGGCGAAATGGGTATTGAGCATGCTCTTATCCCCGAAAAGGGTCTTGCCGCTCCCGGTGACTGCATCATCGGTGCAGACTCACACACCTGTACATACGGCGCTTTAGGTGCTTTCTCAACAGGTATCGGCTCCACAGATATGGCGGCAGGTATGGCAACGGGTAAGGCTTGGTTCAAGGTTCCTTCTGCTATAAAGTTTACTCTTACAGGTGCACTCAACAAGGGTGTTTCGGGTAAGGACGTAAATCTTCACATCATCGGTATGATAGGTGTTGACGGTGCTCTTTACCGTTCAATGGAATTCACGGGTGAAGGTCTTCACTCACTTTCAATGGATGACAGACTTGCAATGGCTAACATGGCTATTGAAGCAGGTGCAAAGAACGGCATCTTTGAAGTTGACGACAAGACTCTTGAATATGTAAACGGCAGAGTAAACCGTGAATTTACAGTTTACAAGGCAGACGAAGACGCAGTTTACGATGAAGAATATGTAATCAATCTCTCTGAAATCGTTTCAACAGTTGCATGTCCTCATCTTCCCGAAAACACAAGACCTGCATCAGAGCTTACAGACATAGTACCCGATCAGGTTGTTATCGGCTCATGCACAAACGGCAGAATTTCCGATATGGAAGCTGCCGCAAACATCCTCAAAGGCAAGAAAGTTGCAAAGGATATCAGAGTTATCGTTATCCCCGCAACTCAGTCAGTTTACAAAGAGTGCATCAAGAGAGGATATATGGATATCTTCATTGATGCAGGCTGTGCAGTTTCAACTCCCACATGCGGACCTTGTCTCGGCGGTTACATGGGTATTCTCGCAGATGACGAAATCGCAGTTGCAACAACAAACCGTAACTTCGTAGGCAGAATGGGTGCTAAGAGCTCAAAGATTTACCTTGCCAGCCCCGAAGTTGCAGCAGCAACAGCTGTTGCAGGGCATATTGTTAACCCGAAAGATTATATTTAATTCGCAATTATCAATGTGCAATGTGCAATTGCGGAAGGGGTAAACCCCTTAAACCCCATTTTATAAATCAACACCGTCAGGTGTTCCGAAATTGCGAATTGCGAATTTCCAATTGCGAATTTACTATCCGGTATTTTTAAAAATTTTGAAAGGACTTTTTATATGAAAGTAAAAGGTATAGTACATAAATACGGCGATAATGTTGACACAGACGTTATCATCCCTGCAAGATATCTCAACACAGCAAATCACAAGGAGCTTGCAGCTCATTGTATGGAAGATATCGACACAGAATTTGTAAACAATGTTAAAAACGGCGACATTATGGTCGGCGGTGCAAACTTCGGTTGCGGTTCATCCCGTGAACATGCTCCCATCGCTATCAAGGAATCAGGCATTTCATGTGTTATCGCTTCAACTTTTGCAAGAATTTTTTACAGAAATGCGATAAATATCGGTCTTGCAATCCTTGAATGCCCCGAAGCGAGCGAAAAAATAGCCGCAGGTGATGAAGTATCGGTTGATTTCGACACAGGTGTTATCACTAATATTACAAAGAACGAGGAATACAAGGCTCAGCCTTTCCCCGAATTCATAAAAGAGATTATCGCTTCAAACGGTCTTCTCAATTCACTCAAGTGAGGGTATAATTATGAAAAAAGTTATTACAGTTCTCAAAGGTGACGGTATAGGCCCCGAAATAGTTGACGAAGCTCTCAAAGTGCTCGGAAAAATCGGTGAAAAATACGGTCATGAATTTGAATACAAATATGTTGACATCGGCGGTTGCTCAATCGACAAATACGGTGTCCCCATTACAGATGAAGGCATGGCTCAGTGTAAAAACTGTGACAGCGTACTTCTCGGTGCCGTAGGCGGTCCCAAATGGGATAACTGTCCTCCTGCAATCCGTCCCGAAAAGGCACTTCTTGCAGTAAGAAGCGAGCTCGGTCTTTTCGCAAACCTTCGTCCCACAAAGCTCTTCCCTCAGCTTGCAGATGCATCTCCTCTCAAGCCCTCTGTTGTCGGTGACGGCATTGACCTTCTCATCGTAAGAGAGCTCACGGGCGGTATCTATTTCGGCAAGAGAACAACGGGCGAAGAAAACGGTGAAAAGTTTGCCGCAGACGAACTCAAGTATTCAGAGCATGAAATTGAAAGAATCGGCAGAGTTGCTTTTGAATCAGCAAGAAAGAGAAGAGGCAAGGTTTCTTCCGTAGATAAGGCAAACGTTCTTGATTCTTCAAGACTCTGGAGAAGTGTTATGCACCGTCTTGCGGAAGAATATAGTGACGTTGAATACGAAGATATCCTCGTTGACAACACGGCGATGCAGTTAATCAGAAATCCCGGCAGATTTGATGTTGCTGTTACTGAAAACATGTTCGGCGATATCCTTTCAGACGAAGCAAGCATGCTCACAGGCTCAATCGGTATGATGCCCTCAGCTTCTCTTTCAGAGGGAACTCTCGGCATGTATGAACCCATTCACGGCTCAGCTCCCGACATCGCGGGAATGGACATCGCAAACCCTCTGGGCACAATCCTTTCAGCCGCAATGATGCTCCGTTATTCATTCAATATGATTGATGAAGCAGATGCTATCGAAAACGCAGTCAATGCAGTTCTCGACGACGGCTACAGAACAGGCGATATCATGCAGGAAGGCATGACAAAGGTCGGCTGTAAGCAGATGGGCGACTTGGTTGCAGAACGGATTTAATGCAGAAGAATCATCGTAGGGGCGCCCATTGGACGTCCGTTCCCGGAAAAAACAAATTCTGTAGGGACCGATGCCTACATCGGTCCGATTGCGGAATGAAATGGAGCAATAACGATTGAAAATCGTTCATTTGCAACAAAATCAATGAACTAATTTGTTCGGTTAGCGGAAATCAGAGATTTCCGATTTGTCTTCGACAAATGCGGACCGATGTGGGCATCGGTCCCTACACTTGGTTCTTAATTTAAAAAAAAATCTTGATTTATATTATTTTATATTATATAATATCAAAATAATTTTCATTTCTTGATTGTAGTGTTTATAATGATTAATTATCAATTCAAGTCGCATAGCGACTTCCGATAATTGAGCATTTCAAATTGCGAATTGAGAATTGATTTGTGTGGTGAAGTAATGAAATTATCAGGTGCTGAAATACTTGTCAGAACATTGATTGAACAGGGTGTCGATGTTGTTTTCGGTTATCCCGGAGGACAGGTTATCAACATTTATGACAGATTATATGAGCATCAGGACGAATTAAAGCATGTTCTTGTCGCTCACGAGCAGGGTGCATCCCATGCGGCTGACGGTTACGCAAGAACAACGGGCAAAGTCGGTGTCTGCATCGCAACATCAGGTCCGGGTGCTACAAACCTTGAAACAGGTATCGCAACGGCTTACCTTGATTCAGTCCCCATGGTTGCCATTACCGGTAACGTTTCAAACGACCTTATCGGCAGAGACAGTTTTCAGGAAGTTGACATAACGGGTATCACAATGCCCATTACAAAGCATAACTTCTTTGTAAACAAGGTTTCAAAGCTTGCAGATACTTTAAGAGAAGCTTTTAAGCTTGCAAAATCGGGCAGACCCGGTCCCGTGCTTGTGGATATTCCCAAGGATGTTCAGGTAGCTCTTTACGACTATGAGCCCGAAGCGGTTGTTGAGCCAATGCCGAAAATTCCCCCGAAAGCTCACAAAATCGAAAGTGCAATAAAACTTATCAATGAAGCGAAAAAGCCTTACATATATTGCGGCGGCGGTACAATCTCTGCAGGTGCAAGTGAAGAAGTAAAGGCTCTCGCAGAAAAGATTGATGCCGTTATCGGATGCTCACTTATGGGTATTTCCGCTATCGAAAACTCAAACGAGAGATTCCTCGGTATGCAGGGTATGCACGGTCATTACGCATCTTCAATGGCTCAGCATAATGCAGACCTTATCATTACCGTTGGTGCAAGATTTTCAGACAGAGCAACAGGCAACAAGGCAAAATATGCCCCCGGTGCAAAGATTATCCATATCGATACGGATAAAGCCGAAATCGATAAGAACATCATTGCACACCTCGGTATATGCAGTGATGTTAAAATGGCTCTTTCCGAGATTATTGACGGTGTTGAAAAGGCTGAACACCCCGAATGGATAAGTCAGGTAAAGGATTTCATTAAGGAAGAGAAGAAACATATTCCCGTTTCTGAGAAAATGAATCCTTACAACATAATAAAAGTCATCAATGAATGCAAAACAGATGATATGCCCGTTGCAACAGATGTCGGACAGCATCAGATGTGGTCGGCTCAGTACTGTGAATTCGGAAAACCCCGTAAGTTCGTTTCAAGCGGCGGACTCGGTACAATGGGCTTCGGTCTGGGGGCTGCAATCGGTTCTGCAATCGGTTCCGGTCACAAAACAGTTCTCGTAACGGGTGACGGCAGTTTCGGTATGTGCCTTAACGAGCTTGCAACTGCGGCTTCATATAACGTTCCTGTCATTATCGTTATCATGAATAACGGTGTGCTCGGAATGGTTCGTCAATGGCAGAATCTTTTCTTTAATCAGCACTATTCAAACACGGTGCTTGACAGAAAAACTGATTTTGTCCGCCTTGCACAGGCTTTCGGTGTTATGGGTTACAGATGCACCGAAATGGAAGATTTCAGAGAAACAATGAAAACAGCCGTTGAGTCAGACGGCCCCGTGCTTATTGAATGTTTCATTGATAAGGACGAAATGGTTCTCCCGATGCTTCCTCCCGGCGGCTCAATGGACGATATCATTGTTGAAAGGGTGGGTGACTGATATGGACAGACACGTTCTTTCGGTTTTCGTCCGTAACCAGTACGGTGTACTTGCAAGAATTTCAAGTATGTTCAGAAGAAGAGGCTTCAATATTGACTCTCTTACCGTCGGCGAAACGGAAAACCCCGAATATTCAAGAATGACAGTCACTTTCAACGGTGACGATGTGGTGAAAAACCAGATTGTCCGTCAATTGGCAAAAATGCCCGATGTTGAATGTCTTACAGAGCTTGAAAAGGCAGAATCTGTTTCAAGAGAGCTTGTTCTTGTTAAAATAAAAAACAGCAAGGAATCAAGACAAGACATCATGAGTGTTGTTGATATTTTCAGGGCAAAGGTTGTCGATTACGGCACTGAAGCTATGATTATTGAAATAACGGGCGAGTCCTCAAAAATTGATGCTTTCATTGACCTTGTGGAAGAATTCGGTATTATCGAAGTCTGCCGTACGGGTATTGTGGCTCTTAAGAGGGGTAACGGAAGCATACTTAATGAAAACTAATTCGCAATGTACAATTGTTTATGAAAAACAAATTACGTAGGGACCGATGCCCACATCGGTCCGATTGCGGAATGAGAATGGAGCAATAACGATTGAAAATCGTTTATTCGCAACAAACTTAATGAACTAATTTGTTCAGTTGCGGAAATCTGACGATTTCCCATTTGTCTTACGACAAATGCGGACCGATGTGGGCATCGGTCCCTACAAAATAACTTTTTATTAATTGTAAATTATTAAAGGAGAATATAAAAATGAACACATCAGCAAAAGTATATTATCAGCAGGACTGCGATCTCGGCAGACTGGGCGGAAAGACAGTAGCAATCATCGGTTACGGCTCACAGGGTCACGCACACGCACTTAATCTCAAGGAAAGCGGCGTTCATGTAATCATCGGTCTTTACGAAGGCTCAAAGAGCTGGGCAAAGGCAGAAGCACAGGGCTTTGAAGTTTACACATCAGCTGAAGCTGCAGCAAAGGCTGACCTTATCATGATTCTTATTAACGACGAACTTCAGGCAAAGCTTTACAAAGAGAGCATCGAGCCCAACCTCACAGCAGGCAAGACTCTTGCATTCGCACACGGCTTCAACATCCACTTCGGCTGCATCAAGCCTCCCAAGGATGTCAATGTTATCATGATCGCTCCCAAGGGCCCCGGTCACACAGTAAGAAGCGAATATCAGGCAGGTAAGGGTGTTCCTTGTCTTATCGCTGTTGAACAGGATGCTACAGGCGATGCTATGGATATCGGTCTTGCTTATGCACTCGGTATCGGCGGCGCTCGTGCAGGTGTTCTTGAAACAAACTTCCGTACAGAAACAGAAACAGACCTCTTCGGTGAACAGGCAGTTCTCTGTGGTGGTGTCTGTGCTCTTATGCAGGCAGGTTTTGAAACACTTGTTGAAGCAGGTTACGACCCCAGAAACGCATACTTTGAGTGTATCCACGAAATGAAGCTCATCGTTGACCTTATCTATCAGAGTGGTTTCGCAGGTATGAGATACTCAATCTCAAACACAGCTGAATACGGCGACTATATCACAGGTCCCAAGGTTATCACAGACGAAACAAAGAAGGCTATGAAGAAGATCCTTTCTGATATTCAGGACGGTACATTCGCTAAGGAATTCCTTCTTGATATGTCAGATGCAGGTGCACAGGTTCACTTCAAGGCTATGAGAAAGCTTGCTGCTGAACATCCCGCAGAAGTTGTCGGTGAAGACATCCGTAAGCTCTACAGCTGGAACGACGAAGCAAAGCTTATCAACAACTAATATGAGTTTAATCTGCATCAATCGGATACGGTTGGTGCAGTTTGTATAATTCGCAATTGGAAATTCGCAATTCGCAATTTCGGAAAAGGCTTCGCCTTTTGAACCATTATTATAATGGGGTCCCCGAAAATCATTAGATTTTTGGGGAGAGGAGGAGTAACGAAGTGATTGAGTTTTCGTGTTTACACGGAAACGATTGATACGGAGTTTACGACGACGAGGGGTAAGGGGTGAAACCCCTTCATAAATTGCGAATTGAGCATTGCGAATTGCCAATTTTTTTATCAAAAGTAATAATTAAGGAGAACTATATATGCTCAGTGACAATCTTAAATTCGGTGCTATAAATGCACCTCACAGATCGCTTTATCACGCACTGGGACTTACAGACGAAGAACTTACAAAGCCTATGATAGGTATTGTAAGCTCATATAATGAAATCGTTCCCGGTCACACAAATATTGATAAAATTGTTGATGCCGTAAAGCTCGGTGTTGCATCGGCAGGCGGTACACCCATCGTTTTCCCTGCAATTGCTGTTTGTGACGGCATCGCAATGGGCCACAAAGGTATGAAATATTCACTCATCACCCGTGACCTTATTGCAGATTCAACAGAAGCTATGGCTCTTGCACACGGTTTTGATGCTCTTGTTATGGTTCCCAACTGCGACAAGAACGTTCCCGGACTTCTCATGGCGGCGGCAAGACTTAACATTCCCTGTATTTTTGTCAGCGGCGGTCCTATGCTCGCAGGTAAAGTTGACGGCAAAAAGACAAGCCTTTCAATGATGTTTGAAGCTGTCGGTGCTCACTCTGCAGGTAAAATTGACGATGCAAAGCTTCACGAATTTGAATGCAAGACATGTCCCACATGCGGTTCATGCTCAGGTATGTATACAGCAAACTCAATGAACTGCCTTACAGAAGCTATCGGTATGGGTCTTCGCGGTAACGGTACAATCCCCGCTGTATATTCAAGCCGAATCGAACTTGCAAAGCATGCAGGTATGAAGATTATGGAGCTTGTGAAGAAAGACATCAAGCCCCGTGACATCATGACAAAGGAAGCCTTTGAAAATGCACTCACGGTTGATATGGCTCTGGGCTGTACAACAAACACAATGCTTCATCTTCCCGCTATTGCACACGAATGCGAAATTGACATTGACCTTGATATCGCAAACGATATCAGCAAGAAGACTCCCAACCTCTGCCACCTTGCTCCCGCAGGCAGAACATATATGGAAGACCTCGAAGAAGCAGGCGGTGTTTATGCCGTTATGAACGAGCTCAACAAAAAAGGTCTTCTTCATACAGACCTTATCACTGCAACGGGCAAGACAGTAGGGGAGAACATTGAAAATGCAATAAATCTTGACCCCGAAACAATCAGACCTATTGACAATCCGTACAGCGAAACAGGCGGTATTGCTGTTCTCAAGGGCAACCTTGCTCCCGAGGGAAGTGTTGTAAAACGCTCTGCAGTCGCTCCTGAGATGCTTTGTCACGAAGGCCCTGCAAAGGTCTTCGATTGTGAAGAAGACGCTCAGGCAGCCATCAACGGCGGCAAAATCGTTGCAGGTGACGTTGTTGTTATCCGTTACGAAGGCCCCAAGGGCGGTCCCGGTATGAGAGAAATGCTTAATCCCACATCTTCAATTGTAGGTATGGGACTGGGAAGCTCAGTTGCTCTTATCACAGACGGTCGTTTCAGCGGTGCCACAAGAGGTGCTTCAATCGGTCACGTTTCACCCGAAGCCGCATCAGGCGGTATTATCGGTATCGTTGAAGACGGCGATATCATCAGCATTGATATCCCCGCAAATAAACTCGAACTTAAAGTTCCTCAGGAAGAAATCGACAGAAGAATGGCTTCATTTGTTCCCAAAACAAAGGAACTCACAGGTTATCATAAACGCTATGCAGCTCTTGTTCAGAGCGGCTCAAAGGGCGCGATACTTAAAGTTGACTAAACAATAATTTGTCGGGTCTTTTTAATTCGCAATTCTCAATTCTCAATTCGCAATTTCGGAACACCTTACGGTGTTGGATTATATAATTGCGAAATCAACTCGGTAGGGGCGCCCATCGGGCGTCCGTTTGAAATAAAAACAAACTTCGTAGGGCGGCTTGCCCTCAAGCCGCCGATTGCGTAGTATAACGGAGCAATAACGGTGGAACACCGTTGAATTTCAACATATTCAAGAAATTAGTTTGTCGGTTAGTGGAAATCAAAGATTTCCAATTTGTCTTCGACAAAACGGCGGCTTGAGGGCAAGCCGCCCTACGGGATTTGTTTGTATTACGACGGACTGCCAATGGCAGCCCCTACGATGAAACATCCCGACAAATTCTGATTTAAAGAAGTGATTATATGAACAATCTCTCTCTCCTCGCAACACGGCTTCATTCAATTGCTGTTTTCAGAAATCTTTTAAAAGATGATGTTATAAATGCACTCATGAACCTTCTTGATTCATCAGATTGTGATGTCTCAGAAAAGGTTAACCGATATTCAGAATTCGTCTGTGAGCTTTATAATCACAGCGAAAACCTGAGTGAATACATTTTCCGTATCGTTACAAACGATGAAAACGTGTTTATCAGAAAGGTTGCAAACGGTCAGATTGTTTCTGATGAAATAAATGAATGTGTCCGTGCCGAGCTTTCAGTTTTTGAAGAAATTTCAATGCTCACACCCGATAAAATGAGAGATTTTGTCGGCTTTGAGGGATTCCTTCCCTCGTGGAAAACACGTGAAATTGACTTTCTGACAGAATATTTCAACCGTTGTGCAGATATCGGCAAATTCGGCTACGGTATTTATGCAAAATATCATATGTTCAATGTCAAGGACGGCGTAATCTGTCCCGTCAGACACCCCGACCCCGTCACACTTGCCGATTTGTCGGGCTATAAGAACGAAAGACAGGCTGTTATTGACAACACAAAGGCTCTGCTTGAAGGTAAGCCTGCGGCAAATATTCTTCTTTCGGGCGATGCAGGTACGGGCAAATCTTCAACCATAAAAGCCGTTGTGAATGAATTTAAAAATCAGGGACTTCGTATTATTGAAGTGCGTAAGGACCAGCTTGTTGATATCCCTGTGATTATCGATGAGCTCAGCATCAATCCTCTGAAATTCATTCTCTTTATTGATGACCTTTCATTCAATCAGACAGACGATAATTTCAGCGCACTCAAGGCTATTCTTGAAGGCTCAGTTTCGGCAAAATCAAGCAATGTAGCCATTTATGCCACAAGCAACAGACGTCATATTGTTAAGGAATCATTCAAAGAAAGGGATTCAAGCGACGATATTCACCGTAACGATACCGTTCAGGAGCTTATGTCACTTTCAGAGAGATTCGGTCTGTGCATTACGTTTGTAAAGCCCTCGAAAGAATGCTATCTCGATATTGTAAAGAACATCGCAGAGCATCATAACATCGAATACGATGAAGAAAAAATGTTTATGGAAGCAGAACGTTTCGCCCTCATAAAAGGCGGCAGAAGTGCCAGAGTAGCAAAGCAGTTTGTTGAGAGCCTTTTAAGCAAACAATAATTTGTCGGGCTCTTTTAAATTCTCAATTCGCAATGCTCAATTCGCAATTTCGGAACACCTGACGGTGTTGAATTCTTAGACAAATTGGCGGCTTGAGGGCAAGCCGCCCTACGTTGATGTCCTCGAAAAATTATTATAATTAGCAATTAGCAATGCGCAATTTCGGAAAAGGCTCCGCCTTTTGAATCATTATAATGGGGTAAGGGGCAAAGCCCCTTCATCAATTGCGAATTGCGAATTTCCAATTGCGAATTTTTATCGGGCACAGCCCGATAAATTCATAATCCTTCTCCTTAATTCATATCTATTGAATGATATGTTTTAAGGAGGTTTTTTCTTTGAAAACGATTGTTGAAGAAAGGGCTGTTGAGCTCGGTGAATATATTGTTGAAAACAACACTACCGTCAGGGCAACCGCGAAGAAATTCGGCATTTCAAAAAGTACCGTTCATTCCGATGTTTCGGGAAGACTAAAAAAAACAAATCCGTCATTATATAACGAAGTCAGAAAAGTGCTTGACACAAACAAAGCTCAACGACATATAAGGGGAGGGCAGGCGACGAGGGCGAAGTATAAGGGGAAGCAATAATTTATCGGAGTCTTTTAAATTCGCAATTCGCAATGCTCAATTCGCAATTTCGGAACACCTGCGGTGTTGATTATATAAGAACCTGACTTCGTCAGAACCTTGTTATTCGCTTTGCTCATAATAAAATGTGTGATAAAGCAAGTCCTTGACAAATTACTATAATTATCAATGCACAATTCAGGAAATACTTCGCCTTTTGAACCATTATAATGGGGTAAGGGGCAAAGCCCCTTCATCAATTGCGAATTGCGAATTGCGAATTATTTTCCCCTTTTCGTCTTCGTCGGGTCAACTTTTTTTGCTTTCTTCATGGCAAGTTCAATATCATATGACGGTTTTTTATATTCTTCAAATTTTTTTTCCTGTCTGAAATTTCTTGCAAATACATAAAGATGTCCTATATGACCTGACTGATATTTCGGGTCTCCCGTTGCTATCTTTTCAGAAAGCTGGTCAATAGTCTGCTCTGCGATATAGGGGAATTCCTTTCTGAATTCGTCATAATCATCCTGAGAAATGAAAACGTTGTGAAGCTTCCCGCGTGCGTGTGCGTTTCTCTCACTCTCACACTCTTTTAATCTCTCATTTTCTTCATTCTCTTCATTCTTACAATATATAGGTAGTGTTCTTTTGGTGTTGCAATGATGTTGCGATGATGTTCTGTCAATGTTCTCTTCGTTATTTATCGGTGTTTTTTCTGATTTTGCATTGTGTTGTGTTTCAGAAATTTCATCATAATCCGTTTCATTGTAATCAACGAAACAGTTCTCCATATCATTCCAGCAGGAGAGTGTGAAAACATTCGTTTTGTTGACAATTCTGTGACTTATCTCTTTTGTATCAATAAGATTTTTCACGGCTCTTCGTACCTGCTGTTTCGACAGCCCCGTCTTCTCACTCAGATAATCATATGAAGCTAAAACTTCCCCTTTGCAGATAACACCTTTTTTGTAAGGCTGATTTTTTCGGTTTGCATTAAGAAGAAGATGAATGAACACAACGAGTGTGTTCGGGTCGCTTATCCATGCCCAGTCAAGAAGTGAATAATAAAGTTTTACAAACATTTTTTTTCGCATTTCATTTTCCAAAAAGCAAAACTCCTTTCACCCTTAGTCCAAACTCGCAAAAAAAGAACCCCATTCGGGGTATCTTTTCAGGGGAACGAACAAATGTTTACAAAAAGTTTACAAAAATGAATAAAACAACAGACGGATTCAAAAATCCGCCTGCTGTTTTCTCAAGGATTGTTTTATATGATTTAGATGAATATCAGATTTACCAATATATAGTGTATATTATTTTTACAACAACATTATAAAGTACAATATGTAATTTGTCAATAGCAAAATGAAAAAATTTCCTGAAAATTTTTATGAAGTACGGAGGTAACAGGATGTCCGATTCTGATAACAAAAAGAAAGACTCGTTTTTAGGAGTTCTCGTTACGCAGAGTGTGGTTGCCGCATTACTTATCGGCGTAATGCTTTATTCTTTTTTCAATTCGGGCAGTTTTTATAAAACTGTCGTTGACGGCTATGAGGAGCAGATGAGCGAAGAATATTCGGCTGAAGATATCCGTGAAGCGTTTATGAAAATGAACGAATATGCCGAGGTTTTTGCCGAAAACTCAGGGGCTGAAAATGAAAGCGGTGTGACTTATCCCGCAGGCGGAAATGATATCCTTTTTACTTCGCTTGATGCACTCGAGGGGATATGTTTTGAGGAAATTGATACGGGTGTCATTATGGAATTGCCTGTTGATGATTATACCGTGTCGTCTGAATTCGGTTACAGAATAGGACCCATTACGGGTGAAGCGGGCATTCACACGGGGCTTGACCTCGCCGCCGATTACGGAACTGAGATAAAAGCCGCCGCCGACGGAAAAGTTGTTGATGCATCATGGGATAACAGCTACGGAAATTATATAAAAATTCAGCATGATAATAATACCGTTTCAATTTATGCGCATTGTTCGTCGCTGTGTGCCGAAGAAGGTGACAAAGTTAAAACGGGTGACATTATTGCCCGAGTCGGTTCAACAGGCGACTCTACGGGAAATCATCTTCATTTTGAAATAAGAAAAGATAACATAAGAATAAATCCTTCGTTTTATGTTGATGTTTAAAAAAACAAAAATCAGAATAGGATTTCCGTTCTGCGTAATGGCGCTGATGTTGCTTTCGGGAGAGTTAAGAGACAGTTTTATATGTGCATTTATAATCTCTCTTTTTCATGAAACGGGACATCTTCTTGCAATGATTGTTATGAAAATTTATCCCGATTCAATTAGCTTTACGCCTACAGGAATAAGAATAAACTGCCCTGCGGAAATCGTTTCGCCACGGGCAGAATGCATAATATCGGCATCGGGACCGATTGTAAATCTAATCCTGATGCCGATACTATATTTTTTTTCTTATAAATTGCCGTTTTTAATTAATACGGGGCTTCTGATAATAAACCTCTTACCCCTTAGAAACCTCGATGCAGGGCGGTTTCTGAATAATCTGATTATAATTTTCAAAGACGAATTGCATGCTGAAAAAGTAATGAATGTTTCGGAAACGATTGTTTGTATTCTTATTATTTCAGTGCTGATAATAAGCCTCATAAAAGGCATAATAAACCCGTCGTTTATTGTTTTTGCTGTGATTATTGTTATTACAACGGTTACACAGTTGGTGAAATAAATCAGAATTTGTCGAACTGAAGTTCGACAAAAATTCGCAATTGGAAATTCGCAATTCGCAATTGATGAAGGGGCTTTGCCCCTTACCCCTCGTCGTCGTAAACTCCGTATCAATCGTTTCCGTGTAAACACGAAAACTCAATCACTTCGTTACTCCTCCTCTCCCCAAAAATCTTAT
>JAZSPR010000138.1:0-16508 GCA_045537555.1 Acutalibacteraceae bacterium
TTCGGTCAAGTGATGTTTTTGCCTTCGGCAAAAGTTTCGGAAGGGCTTCGCCCTTACCCATTATAATATTGTGTGAAAACAAATTTTGTAGGGACCGATGCCCACATCGGTCCGATTGCGGAGTATAGCGGAGCAATAACGATTAAAAATCGTTCATTTACAACAATCTTATTAAATCAATTTGCGGAAATCAAAGATTTCCGATTTGTCTTCGACAAATGCGGACCGATGTGGGCATCGGTCCCTACGATTGGTTTATTTAAACTACTCGACAAATTCTGATTTGTCGGCAAATTATTTACAACTTTGTATTTTCTGTTTACAAAACTGTAACAATTATTGACTCACCCTTTTTTTTGTGATATTCTCAAAAAAAAGGTGATTTTTATGAAGACAGCAAAACGTAAAACATTTCTTATTGTCTTTGGTATCATTCTTGCTTTTATTGTTGAAATTGTCATCATTTTTCATTTTGGACCTTATTTAATATCTCTTCTCATTTTCGGCAATCCCGATGTTCCCGAAGACGAAAGAATCGTTGAATTTCAGGACGGTTCCGTGCTTGAAAGAACGGGTGGCCTCACATACGAACACCGACTTGCTGATAAATTCATATTTGAACGCCGTGACAGCACTTTTGAATGTTACATTTATAATCAGGCAGATCATTCTGAAATTACAGATGAATATTCTTACAACAGAGTTTTTAAATATGCTTTCAGTCCCGACGGGTATATTGCATACCGTATACTTTCCGATACATATTCTTATGAATCCGATGAACCTGTTCTTTATGAATTTGACGGTTACAGTATTATAGCTGATAAAAATGTTCTTTATAACAGCAATACCGACACCCGTATTGAGTTTGAATCGATGACAGAACTTGTTGACTACTGTGAAGAAAACGATATTGAACTGGGTGTATGGTATTATCCCGTAGGTTACAGCACCGATCCCGAATATGATTATATTGAAATCGGTGATTGGGAACTGAGAATCAGCGGTGCAGACTGGTATCAGACAGTTTATCACAATAACAGAATGCTGTTTGCAGGGAACATTGACAGATATTTTATTTCGGACAGATATTTCGCATTTCATTTCGTGCTCAGAGAGGGGTATGAATACGAAATCGAAGAAAACTCCGTTATAGAATTCAATCCCGATATTGTTATAGGTAAAAAACTGTTTGCTGATATCTACAGCGATTCATATGTTTTTATTGATACAGAAACGGACAAGTATCAGATTTTTGAAGATAAGGAATCCGTTAAGGAATATGCAGAGTCACTCGGTGTACGTATTAAATGGGAGAAGGTGAAGTATGATGACTGATAAAAAATGGCGCATACCCATCATTTTTGCGAGTATCATTCTTGTGATTCTCCTTCTTGTAAATATTTATTTTTTCTGTTTTAGGGGAGCTGTTTACAGCTACTGCAGAGAGACAATGGGTGTTTATATGCCCCGTTTTTCGGCAGATGAATTCATAAATCACAACACTTTTACCGATAGTGCAATGTTTCACAGATTTAAACTTAACAAATATGAAACAAAACGGATAAAAGAAGATATTGAAAATAATCCTGCGTGGCATATTTATTCGGAAGACAAGGATAACTTACATGAGCTTTTGATCACCAACGATATACAATATGCTATAAGCAAAATTGATTTTACAGGTTGTTATATTGCTTTGTATGACGTACACAATAAATGTTTTGTAACAGAAACAAAAACAGAACCACTTTGTTGGTCTTTTATGTGTGCCGTGTATGACGAAGAAAACAGTATGTTTTATTATTTTGAAATGATTTGGTAATACAAAAAAGTGGCTGTATTGATACAACCACTTTTTCTTATTTTATGATTTTTTCCGCATAACGCACGGTTTCCATTGCATCCTTTGCATAGCAATCGGCACCTATCAGATCTGCGTACTCCTGAGTAAGGACTGCACCGCCGACAACTGTCTTGCATTCGGGTGCTTTTTCTTTCAGGAGCTTTATGGTTTCTTCCATTGCGGGAACGGTTGAAGTCATAAGCGCTGAAAGTCCGCAGAGTTTAATGTTGTTTGCTATTACGGTGTCAACGATTGTTTCAGGGGAAACATCTTTCCCGAGGTCAATGACGTCATAACCGTAATTTTCAAGAATGACTTTAACTATATTCTTTCCGATATCGTGAATATCGCCCTTGACCGTTGCAAGAACAACCTTCCCTTTCTTAACGGCATTTTCACCCTTTTCGGCAATCTTCTTTTTGATAACATCAAATGCCTTGCCTGCCGCATCGGCACTCATAAGAAGCTGAGGAAGGAAAATAGTGTTGTTTTCAAAGTTCTTACCCACTTCATCGAGTGCGGGAATAAGAACAGAGTCAATAACATCGGTTGCACTCATTTTATCAAGGAGCTTTTCAGCCGAAACTGATGCTTTTTCACTCATGCCCTTGATAACTGCATTTTTAAGGGAATCGAAATCACTTTCGTTGTGATTTACGGCTGTTTCTTCCTTTTTAACGGATGATGCAAATTCAATATAATTAAGGAAATTCTCATCATATCCCATAAGGGCACAGAAGCTGTAGTAAGCCTTCATCATATCGTCCGATTTCGGGTTGATTATTGCCGCATCAAGCCCCGCATTAAGTGCAAGTGTATAGAAAACCGAGTTTATATTCTGTCTTTCGGGCAGACCGAATGAAACATTTGAAACACCGAGAACGGTTTTTCCGCCGAGAGCTTTTATACCTCTTACTGCATCAAGAGTTATTTTTGCGTTGTCACTTCCCGTGCTGACTGTGAGTGTCAGAGGGTCAATTATAACATCTTTTTTCGCAATACCGTACTTTGCAACCTCATTATAAATTTTTTCGGCTATTGCAATTCTGCCTTCTGCCGTTTCGGGAATACCGTTTTCGTCGAGTGTAAGACCTACAAGCACACCGCCGTATTTTTTAACAAGCGGGAAGATTTTATCCATGCTTTCCTGCTTGCCGTTAACGGAATTTATCATCGGCTTACCGTTGTAACGTCGCATAGCATTTTCCATAGCGGAGATATCTGAAGTGTCTATCTGCAACGGAAGATTTATAACAGCCTGAATCTGTTCAATAACTTCAGTCAGAAGTGCTTTTTCGTCAATTTCGGGAAGACCTACATTGACATCGAGAATATGACTCTTTTTCTCCTGCTGTTCAAAAGCTTCGCCCAGAATGTAATCGATATCGTGGTTTCTCAGAGCCTCTTTGAAAAGCTTTTTACCCGTGGGGTTGATTCTTTCACCTATTATAACGGGGTGCTTTCCGATTTCAACAGCATGAGTGTATGAAGAAACGAGAGTAGTGTTTTTTTCGGTTATTTTTTTTGCATCGAGAATTTTTAATTTTTCATTCAATGACTTTATATAATCGGGATCTGTTCCGCAGCAGCCGCCGAGAATAACGGCTCCGTTTTCGGCAATTTCAGCCATTGATGAAGCAAAATCTTCGGGCAGAACATCATAAACCGTTACACCGTTTTCTGTTCTGGGAAGTCCCGCATTGGGCTTTACGATAACGGGAACTGAAGCATAATCACAAAGTTCCTTTGCGATATTTTTCATTTCATCGGGTCCGAGTGAACAGTTAAGACCGAGTGCGGAAACACCAAGCCCTTCAAGTGTTGCCACCATAGATTTTGCATCGGCACCTGTCATAAGCTTGCCCGTTGCATCGTAAACATTTGTTGCAAAAATCGGTTTGTTGCTGTTCTCTTTTGCGGCAAGAACGGCGGCTTTCGTTTCATATGAATCGGTCATGGTTTCGATGTTGATGATGTCAACTTTTCCGGCACCGAGTTTCACCGTTTCAGCGAAAATGGCGACCGCATCTTCAAAATCAAGTGTTCCGTAAGGTTTCAGGAGTTTTCCCGAGGGGCCGATATCGAGAGCTATCCATACGTCACTTCTGCCGCTTCTTTTTTTTGCTTCAAGTGCGTTTTCAACAGCGGCATCAATTATTTCTTTAAGATGCTCTTTACTGAATTTTAAAATATTTGCACCGAATGTGTTTGTGTTTATAATATGACTGCCCGCATTTATATAAGATAAATGCAGGTTGATAATTTCTTCTCTGTGAGTTATATTCCATTCTTCGGGCAGTTCACCTGCTGAAAGACCTTTTTTCTGAAGAACCGTTCCCGTGCCTCCGTCAAACAGAGTAAAACCATTTTTTATTTTTTCAAGAATTGTCATAACAGAACTTCCTTTTTAGGAATGATATATGAAAGGTTTGACTGAATTTTTTCAGCAACATCAGGCTTGTTCATTGAATAAACGTGAATTGCATTTACACCGTTTGCAAGCAGGTCAATAATCTGCTCTGTTGCATAAATGATACCTGCCTGTTTCATCGCATCGGGGTCATCACCGAAACGGTCAACAATATTTATGAATCTTGAGGGCAGATATGTTCCCGAAAGCTTGCAGATTCTGTCAATCTGTGCCTTGTTTGTAACGGGCATAATTCCTGCGACAACGGGGACATTCACACCTGCATCACGGAGTTTGCAGAGATATTTATAGTAAATGTGGTTATCAAAAAACATCTGTGTTGTGAGGAAATCGCAACCCGCATCGACCTTTTCTTTTATATGAAGAATGTCTTCTTTTATGTTTGCAGATTCGGGATGGCATTCGGGATAACACGCACCGCCTATACAGATATCGGAAATGCTTTTTACAAAAGCCGTAAGCTCTGATGCATGTCTGAAATCACACTCTGACACATCAAATCCTTCGGGGATATCACCGCGAAGTGCGAGAATATTCTCAATTCCGAGGCTTTCAAGCTCCCTTATTCTTTTTTCTGCATCCGTTTTGGAAGTGCCGACACATGTCATATGTGCAATTGATGTTACACCGTAGTCACGGCTGAGCGAAGCGGCAATGTCAGCTGTATATACATCTGTTTTTCCGCCTGCACCGCAGGTTACAGACATGAAATCAGGTCTGAGTTTTGCAATTTCAGAAGTTGCATATTTTACATTTTCATAATTTCCGCTTGTTTTGGGCGGAAAAACTTCAAATGACAATGTGGGTATTTTTTTTGCGAAAATCTCTGAAAGTTTCATAAAAACCTCTCCGTATTTTTACTTTTCTTTTTTTGTTCTGTATCTGAATAAGGCTATAAGTGAAGAAATTATACCTGCCAACTGAGCAAAAATTGCCGTTGAGCCCAGGACTGCGTGATAAACAGTCCATGTTGCCATATTTCCGAGAAGAAACAGCCTGATATTCTGCTCTTTTTTCTGGAACATCGCAAACATATAAAGTGCCGCCGCAACGATTGAAAGAATATCAATCCATGTGTTGAAGCCGAGGAGTCCGCCTGCAACATAAAGTGCAAAAAAGATTATCTGTTCAGGGAGCTTTGCTTCTGTCTGTTTCTTGTCGTGCCATATGGCCATGGTAATCTGAATGTCTGCGATAAGGCAGATGATAACCCCTGAGCTGAATCCGTCAAGCAGAAGAATATTCAACGCAGAGAGGATATTTACAATTATTGAAAGGATATACATGTGCTGCTTTTTCTTGAGCTGAAGATTGACAACGGCACCTATGGTTACAAGTATTCCGAAAATCTGTCCTATGTAATAAATTGTATCTTTCATATCTTTATTCTTCTTCTTCAATAATATTTCTTTTAAGTAGAAATATTGTTGAAGAAAACAACCTTTCACAAAAATACTATAAAAAGTATTTTATCATATTATGTCGTCAAAAACAATACAAAACGGAGATAAAACAAAAAAAGAAGGAGCTGTTTTTACAACTCCTTCTTATATTCAGATTTTAATTATTTTTTTGCTTTTTTACCTTTGAAAAATGCACCTATTACCATAATAACCACATAAACTACAAGGTAGAAAATAACGGGACACTTGAATGTTCCTTCTGCCTGAGCTGTGATGAAAGGTGTATAACCGTGTGCATAGCAAGCGGCAAATACCATGAATCCGCAAGCAAAGATTGCAAGTGCGGGAAGAACAAATCTCTTCATAACGCCGAGATCTTTTTCTTTCTTCATCCACATAATCATCATGGGGATGTACATTGCATAAACAGTAACGATGGGAAGTTCTGATGAGTCAAAGTTGAAAAGACCGAACCAACCTTCTGTAAGATTTGCACCGTAGAAGTAAAGAAGCCAGAAACCGCATACAAACAGACCCCAGATAGCTGAGTTTGTTGTCATGTTTGTTGTCTTATCGACCTGTGAGAACATTTCGGGTTTAGGGCCTTCATTTCTTGCAGCAATAGCATACATACCTCGGCTTGCACCGACCATAAGACCGTTAAGAGTACCAAGACATGAAATAACGATACAGATGTTAAGGAAAACACCGCCCACTTTGCCGAAAACATTTGAGAAAGCAGTTGTTGCACCTTCTTCGATAAGTACCTGAGTTGATGCCCCGCCTGCAACACCGATGTAGTAAAGAACATAAGCAGCTACAACGATTGCAGCACCCGCTACGAGGGCAATGGGAAGATTCTTTTTGGGGTTTTTAAGCTCTGCATTGATTGATGTTGTAACAATCCAGCCTTCATATGCGAAAACAGTTGCAACAACAGCCGCAAAGAGTCCGCCGCCTGAATTGCCTACAGTTTCAGTAACAACACCTGCAAAGTTGGATGTAAGAGTACCGTTTGTAATACCGACAACAGTACCGACAACAGCCATAAGGCAGATGGGGATAAGCTTGATAACGGTTGCACTTACCTGGAATTTACCTGCAAGCTTGGGGGAGAGTGCATTCATTGTGTATGAAGCGATAAGGAAGAAACCTGCAAGTGCAAGAACTTCTGCACTGACAAGACTCCAGCTGAAGATAACACCAAAATATCTTGCAGAAACCCATGCAAGAACACCTGTCATGCTGGGATAATAAATGTTGACCATAAACCATGCGAGATAATATGCATAACCTTTTCCGCAGGTTGCTTCCGCATAGTCAACAACGCCGTTGACTTTTTCATACTTTGTTGCCATAACTGCAAACTGAGCTGAACAGATAATCATGATAAGACCTGTTATAACCCATGCGGCAATACCCATAGGCATATTACCGTTTGTTGCGGCAAGAACGTTCTGAGCCTTAAAGAACACACCGGAGCCGATAACAGTACCGACTACCATACATATAGCTGTCAGAAGGCCATATTTTCTTGTCAATTTTTCCATAGTTTCACACACCTTTTGTCAGGATTTTACAGTTTTAATAAAAAATTATGTAATTTTTTTATTAAACATGAGTTCAGTATATCACAATACTTTTTTTATGTAAAGAGGTTTTTTGATTTTTCAGAATTTACATCTCGGTACGTTCTGTGAAATCACAGCCGATGCCCTCTGCATAGAGATGTGATGTGTCTGAATAACAATAACATTTGGGTGCTGTAATACCGTTTTCGTAATTTTCAAATTCAATTGCAGTAACGCCCGAGTGTTCATAATCAAATCCTGCCCACATGATGTGAATGGGGATGTGAAGAAGTACCGATACCCATGCCCTTGAAAATGCGGAATGACAGAAAAGGGCTACCTTGTCGTCATTTGGATTTATGATTTTATAAACACCGTTTTCATATTTGTAACCGAGCTTTTCAAGGAATTTATTGCCGTTTTCTTCTATGTAAGAAACGGCTTTTTTCATTTCGGTCAGATTCATATAATCACATTCATAACCTTTTTCAAAAGGAAGGTCAATATTGCCGTTTTCACGTAAGAGTGAATTCTGGATAAGTGAAACCGATGTTCTTGTGCCGTCAGGGAGCGTTGTCAGTCTTTCGTCGCCGATTTCGTGTGCCCATTCTTCAACTTCTGCCTCCAGTCCGAGAAGACGGCAGGCAGGCTCACTTGTCTGCATTGCCCTGAGAATGGGAGAAGTGAAAATTTTATTCACTCCTGCTTTGTGCATTCTTTTTCCTACTGCTTGAGCCTGTTTCCGGCCTTTTTCCGTGAGTGCACCGCCGTGACCGGGCTCACCGTGTCTGATAATATATAAAAGCATTTTCAATCTCCTTTCATTATATGAAAACGGCTTTCATCGGGTGACGAAAACCGTTTGCTTGTATCTTTTACTTCTTAGGCTTTTTAACCTTATTAAGACTTGCATTAAGTCCGAGAATCTGGTCTTTTGTGAAACCGTTGCCTATCATTGAGAATGTACGCTTGATTGTGAAGCCCTTTGCCATACCGTAAATATTTTTGAGCATTGCGGGAGTGATTTCAAAGCCTGCCATTACGCCGCCCTTTTTCTTTTCGCCTTTTTCATCTTTGCTGCCGCCCATCATATTTTTGAGCATAATCACGAATTTCAGCATTACAATTTTGCCCTTGAATGTTGACATAATGTCGCCGATTGTGTCATTGATTGAGAAATAGCCGTCAGGAGTGTTGATTTCAAACCAGTTGATGACCTGACCTTCCTCTTTCATGATGTAGCTTTCATTGGGAGTGTCAACCTTGCGGATTGTGGCTGTGTCTTCGAGGTCGCCTGCCTTTACAGTAAGAGTTGTTTCGCCTTCGTTCTTTACATCGAAATAGAAGAAGGGATACTTGCCCTTTGTCTGCTTGCCTACGCTTACACCGTTAGCGAAAAGTTCGATTTCGGCACAGTTTGAGTAAACGGTAACCTTTGTTACATCTTCTGTTCTGTCGATATATCTCTTTGAGCAGAGATGAAGCACGGGTTCATCCGAGAGCCATGCTTTGTATGCATAGAATGAGTCTTTCTTATACTTTCTGTCGAATGTTACAAGACCCTTGTGGTTCATGCCGTTTTCGCCGCCTTCTGCACGGGCATCAGCTGCGAAGTCGAACATGTTCCATACGTGAGTTGCCCACAGATAAGGTCTTTCGGCAATCTGCTTGATAAGCTCTTCGTGGTAATATGACTGATATTCTTCCGTGTAGTCGCCCTGAACGGGGTTGGATGTATGCCAGTCGAGTGCTTCACAGCCGTATTCACTGATACCGATGGGCTTCTTGGGATATTTCTTATGGAAATCATCAAACCAGGGACCGTTCATATCTGTTGTGCCGCCGTACCAGCCGAAATAGTGGTTGTAAGAAAGTACGTCGCTGATGTGAACATATTCCGAATCGATTGAACACATTGTAACGGACGCAATTGTTGTAAGACGTGTCTTGTCCATTTCGTGACAGAGTTCGTTGAGTTTCTTATGGTTTCTGATAAGGTCGGGGTCAGCCGCACCTGCAATTGTGATTTCGTTTGAAAGTCCCCATACAACAATTGAAGGGTGATTGTAGTTCTGAGAAACAAGTTCCTTCATCTGACTGATTGTGTTATCGTAGCCTGAGGGCATGTGTCTTGAAATGTATGGAATTTCTGCCCAGAGAACAAGACCTGCTTCGTCACAAAGGTCATAGAAAACCTGTGAATGCTGATAATGTGCAAGACGTATTGTTGTGGCACCGAGTTCGAGTATAAGATCAAGGTCTTCCTTGTGATGTTCGGGAAGAAGTGCATTACCGATGTCGGGTCTGTCCTGATGACGTGATACACCTCTGAGGGGATATTCTTTGCCGTTGAGAATGAAGCCCTTTTCGGGGTCGATTTCAAAAGTACGGCAACCGAAACGGGTGCTGATGCAGTCAATCTCTTCACCGTTTTCGATAAGAGTTGCCTTTGCTGTGTAAAGATAGGGGTCTTTTCTGCCGTTCCAGAGGTGAACATTCTCAATTGTGAGTTCTGCTTCGTCGTCTTCATCCATTACACAGGATGCGATAACTTCGCCGTCTGCAAGGATTTCATATTTCACCTTGCAGTCATCGTCATCTTTTATAAATGTCTTGATTTCGACTTTTGCATCGTTGCCTTTGATTTCGGGTGTGACCATAATTCCGGGTGCACCGTAATAATCAAGGTCAAAATGATTTGCGGGAACACCTATTACACTTACATCACGGTAAATACCGCCGTAGAAAGTGAAGTCGGCATTCTGGGGATAAACTTTATCATTTGGAGAGTTGTCAACAAGGACAACAAGGAGATTTTCTTCTTTTACTTCATCGAGTTTTACTCTGAAGGTTGAATAACCGCCGTGATGCTCTGTTATTTTCTTACCGTTCCAGAAAACTTCGCATGATGAGTTTACACCGTCAAACTGAAGATATTTCACTTCACCTTCGGGAAGTTCTGCGGCAGTCAGAGTTTTTGCAAAAGCGCATGTTCCTCTGAAATAGTCGTTACCGCCGTCCTGACCGTCTATGCCGTTCCATGTGTATGGCAGGTTCAGTTTTTCCCAGTCAGCGGGAATTGAAGCGGGGGCTGAAGTGATTTTTTTGGCAAAAGCCCAATCCTGATTGATAACCTTTATATTTCTCATATTGACCTCCGTATTTTTCAGTTTAATGCTAAAATTACATTAATCATCTTAATTATAACATCAGTTGGTTTAAATTACAACACACTTTTATTGACTTTTAAAATATATCAATATATAATTTAAGAAAACAATCATCAAGGTGAATGCTTATGAAATATAAAAACATGCAGTTGAATTTCAACAAAAGAAACGGAAACTATGAAATAACCCATAAAGGTTTTTCGTGGGTAAGTGACGGCAGAAAACCATATATAGAAATCAGAAAGAAATTCGGGGATAAATATATAAAAACCGTACGTCATCTGAATACGGCTATGAAGAAAAAGACCGAATTTTCAGAAAATAAGATTGTCACAAGATATTCGGACTTTGTAGCTTTCGGCAAAAAACTCCCATTTACAATCGTCTGTACTGCTGAGATAACCGACGAAAATTCCGTCACATTTTCAATAAAAGCTGAAAATGAAACAGGATATGACATTCAGGCGGCATATTTTCCTGCTCCCTTCAATTCAAAGAAAAAGGGACAGACTTCATATCATGTTGATCCCATGCGTCAGGGATTCATTCTTCCCGACGGTTATAAGAAGAATTTTTCAACCGTTTTCGGTTACGCCCACATAAAGAGAATGATTAACACAGGTGATGCATATATGCCTCTCTGGGGCAGAGTGTGTGACGGCAACGCATTTTCGGCAATTGTTGAAACACCTTATGATGCATCTCTTTATTCATGTTTCGGAAAACACAAGGCTTTTCTCAATTCCGTTTACTGGCAGTCCTCTCTCGGCAAGCTCTCCTATGAAAGAAAGATAAAATTCACATTCACTTCAGACGGTGATTACAATACCGTTGCAAAGGATTACCGTAAATATCTTATAGACAGGAACGAGCTAGTTTCAATTGATAAGAAAATCGAAAAGAATCCGAATATAAAAAAGCTCATCGGTTCTCCCGTTCTTCATCACAAAATTTATTCAAAGATAAATGAAAAATCACAGTTCTATGACAAGAACGGCTCAAACGAAATTCTCTGTGCCACATTCAGGGAACGTGCCGAAGAAATGAAAAAACTCAAAGCGGCAGGTCTCGAAAAACTCTACATACATACCGACGGCTGGGGAAAAGACGGGTATGACAACAATCATCCTTACATTCTTCCCCCTTGTGAACAAGCAGGCGGATGGGAAGGTTTTAAAGAATTTGCCGATGTGAGCCGTGAACTGGGATATGTTTTTGCTCTTCACGACCAGTACAGGGATTATTACTACGACAGCCCTGTTTTTGATAAGGAAAAAGCAATAAAAAATATTGACGGAACAAATCCCTACTGTTCAATCTGGGACGGCGGTGAGCACAGTTATCTGTGTACCGAATTCGCCCTTGATGCAGTAAAACAGACATATACGGAACTTGAAGAACACGGCATTGATGTTCAGGGTGTTTATCTTGATGTTTTCTCGATAATGCAGGGTGATGAATGCTTCCACGAAGACCATAAAGTCACAAGAGAAGAAAGCATGAAAAACCGTGCCGATTGTTTTGATTATCTGAACAGTAAAGGCATTATCATGTCCTCGGAAGAACCGGGAATGCAGCTTCTCAATAAGCTTGCACTTGTTCACCACGGTCCTCACGCTCTGCGTCCTCAGGAAAACGGAGCTGCTGTGGGTATTCCCGTTCCTTTGGGTAATCTCGTTTATCACGACTGCCTTATGGTGCCCTGGAACTGGTTCAACAACTGGGGTATTCCCAAGGGTGAGGACGGTGACCTTTACGGCGCACTCAATGCGGGTATGCCTTACATTCATCCTTACGGTAACGAACTGAAAAAAATCGGTACTGATAACAGAACTGCAGATGTCGGAATGATGAATGATGCAGAACTGAAAAAGGAACTTGAGAGAATCAGACCTCTTTGTGAATTACAGGCGAAACTTTATAATAAAGAAATGGTGAAACACGAGTTCCTCGGTTCATACCGTATTCAGAAAGCTGTTTATGAAGACGGAACAACGGTAACAATCGACCTTGACAAAGGAACATATGAAATCAATTGATTACGGAGGTGCGTTATGAAAAAGATAAGAATAGGCATTTTCGGAGCCGGCAGAGGAACTTCTCTTGCAGAAAATCTTGTACTTTTCGATGAATGCGATATTGTTGCACTCTGTGAAATGAACGAAAAGAGAGCAAAGGAATTTCTTGATGACCTGAATATTGATATTCCCGTTTTCAAAGATTTTGATGAATTCATTGAGCAGGAGCTTGATGCTGTTGTCCTTTCAAACTTCTTCCACGAGCATGCACCCTATGCGATAAAGTGTTTTGAAAGAAATATTCACGTTTATTCCGAATGTATCAGCAACGGTACAATGGCAGAGGGCGTTGAACTTCTCCGTGCATTTGAAAAGAGCAATTCAATCTATATGCTTGCGGAGAACTATCCTCAGATGAAGTTTAACCGTGAAATGAAGAGAATCTGTGACGGCGGTACTCTCGGTAAGATAATCTATGCAGAGGGTGAATACAATCACGGAATTGCTCCCGATGATTACGATTTTCTCAAGGGTTATGTATATTTCCCCCGTCATTGGAGAAATTACGTTCCCAGAACATATTATGTTACTCATTCCCTTGCCCCCATTATGTGGGCAACGGGTGCAACCCCCGTAAAGGTCAGCGCTCAAGCAGTTTTTAACCCTATGACTGAAAAGGCAACAACAAGAGTTGTAGGTGACAGAGCCGCAATTATCACAACGGTCAACGATGACGGAACTGTTTTTAAGTTCACCGGTTGCTCCGCTTTCGGCGCACACAGCAACTCATACCGTATCTGTGGTGACCTCGGTCAGATTGAAAATCTCAGAGGTATGGGTGAAAAGGTTATGCTCAGATACAACGAGTGGTCTGTGCCCGAGGGCATGGAAACAGAAAATCTTTATGAGCCTGAATGGAACGATAAGGATGAGGCTGACATTGAAAACAGCGGTCACGGCGGCGGTGATTTCATCGCCTGCAGAATGTTCCTTGAATACATAAAGGAAAACAGACAGCCCGAACATCCTTACGATATTTATTCAGCCGTAACAATGTCTTCCGTTGCAATTCTCGGTCACCGTTCGGTTCTTTCGGGAGGAATGCCCTTTGACATTCCCGATTTCCGAAAGGAAGAATGCAGAAAAGAATACGAAAACGACAGAGAAACACCTTTCTGGGGTTCGGACGGAAGTGCACCCACCATTCCCTGTTGCTCAAAGCCGGATTACAGACCCACAGACGAACAGATTGAAAATTACAATAAACTTTTTGAAGGATAATTATGCAATACTATTTACTTGTTTCTGCGGCAACGGTGCTGTTTGCCCTGCAGTTCCTTTTCAATCAGAAATTTGAACAGGAACGGGGCAATACCCTTAAATCCGCACTTGAATTTACATTATACAAAAGCGTTGTCATTGTTGTGATGATGCTCATAATCAGCCGATTCAGAATAGCAATAACACTTTTCAGCGTTATCCTTGCAATCATTTATGCAGTCGCATGCATACTGATGACCTATTTCAGCATGAAAGCCTTTGCCGTGGCGAATCTTTCGGTTTATTCAGTTTTCTCGATGCTGGGTGGCATGCTTCTCCCCTTCCTTGCAGGTGTGGGATTTTATAACGAAGAACTCACACCGTTCAAAATTATCTGCTGTGTGCTGATTGTGGTTTCTGTGCTTCTGAATCTCAGGGGCGGAAAACAGAGCAAAAAGGCATTCCTTTATTATATGGCTGTTTTCATCCTCAACGGCAGTGTGGGTGTTATTTCAAAGATTCATCAGTCATCAGAACTGCCCCATACGGACAGCACGGGATTTATGTTTTTAACATCAGCCGTAAGTGTTATAATAAGTGCATTATGGCTCCTTGTTCAGCATAAAAAAATCCCCCTTATCAAGGGGAAAAGTCTCGGCTTCGCGGCAGGATACGGTATTTTCAACGGAGTTGGAAACTGGTTCCTTCTTATTTCCCTTGTCAATCTCCCCGCATCGGTGCAGTATCCTCTCGTAACGGGCGGAGTTATGGTTTTTTCAACGATTATCAGTATGATAAGAAAAGAAAAACTTGCAAAAACAGACTATATCGCTGCAGCAATATCATTTGTTGCATCGGTACTTATGGCATTCTGACAAACAATAATTTGTCGAGGTCTTTCAAATTCGTAATTTGCAATGCGCAATTCGCAATTTCGGAACACCTTACGGTGTTAATTATATAAAAATTGTGTGATAAAGCAAGTCCGATTTTAACACAAACAAATTTTGTAGGGACCGATGCCCACATCGGTCCGATTGCGGAGTGTAGCGGAGCAATAACGATTGCAAATCGTTCAATATCAATAAGCTGAATGAAATAATTTGTTCGCTTTGCGGAAATCAGAGATTTCCGATTTGTCTGACGACAAATGCGGACCGATGTGGGCATCGGTCCTTACGATTGGTTTATTCAAACATCCCGACAAATTCTGATTTGTCAAATAGCATAAAAATGAGTTATCTCAGTAAGATGAAGAAACATTAAAATTTTATAATAAATTATCTCTGTATAACTCAAAAAGGATTGCAAAGTAAGATACTCTGCAATCCTCTTTTTTGTTTCTTTTGGTATTCGCTTAGTGAAACAGGCCCTCAATACATATCGGGATAGGAGATTGTTCTGCCCGTGAACATTGAAACAAGCTCACGCCAGAGATTCTGGAATACGCTCTGGAAGAAACCTGTAAAAGCAATGCTGAATGCTGTCTTGTGACCGCTGAATTCACCGAGATTTTCAAAAGTAATCATATCATACCAATGAACAACTCTTGTTTCATATTTGCTTGTGTCGTTTTCATCAATTACAAGCATTCTGTAACCGTACTGTGTTGAAAATGCATCACCGTTGTAACGTGTGCTGAGCGATGTGCAGATGTCGATATCCTTATGTCTTACACCGAAAGCATTTGTGTGGTCATGACCTGTGTAAATACCCAGAACATCACCCTTTTCGACCATAGCATCAAACTGACCGTCATTGAGCTTTCCGGGACAGGGTGTTTCATTGAGTGTACCGTAGTTCACATTTTCAGGGTTAAACATATAGTATTCGCCGTCGTTATTGATGTGTTCAAAAGCAAAGAGAGTTGTGCTGTCAGCCTTTTTTAGCGCATCATAAACTTCGGGCACGATGATGTGCTGGAAAGCAAGTGAATTGACCTTTTCACCGCCGTTGAGAAGTCGGAGTGCATCAGATGTTGCTTTGTACCATTCAATCTGGTCTTTTTTTACGTAACCGTAATAGCCTTCTTCATCATAATCGTTTGAGTCAAATACCCATACGTTGAACTTGATTTTTGTGCCGTTGCTTGAGAAAACGGGAAGATTGTATGTGCCGCAACCTGTGAGAAGAGGACCGTCATCAACCGAAACAGAGCATGAAAATGTGTTATAGAAAGCCATAAGGTCTTCTCTTGACATAGCACCTCTTTCAGAATCGTGATTGCCGAAAGTGACTGCAACAGGAATGTCTCTTTCTTCAAAAGGAGTCATAAGCTTTGTGATATAGCTTTTTGTGACTTCGGCATCGTCATCGTTGTAAACATTGTCACCTGTGATGACAACGAGGTCGGGATTTTCTCTGTCAAGAGCCTGAGCGATAAGCCATGTTGATGCATCAACATTATCACTTTCAAGATGTGTGTCGGTAACATGCATGATTGAGAATTTGCCGTCTTCGTTGAATCTGAGAGGCTCTTTCACATCAATAGCGAAAGCTGAAACAGCCATACCGAAAATAAGTACAACAGCCATTAAAACGGAAATGATTTTTTTCATGTTTTTCCCTCCGTGAGAATATTATGGGTATATTATAACACTTTGGTGCAAAAATGCAAGAAGTGAAACCAGAATTTGTCGGGCTGTGCCCGACAAAAATTCGCAATTCTCAATTCGCAATTCGCAATTTCGGAACACCTTACGGTGTTGATTTTAAAATGGGTTAAAGGGCGAAGCCCTTTCCACAATTGCGAATTTAGCATTTAGCATTGCGAATTTAATTTGTCGAGGGTACCTCGACAAATTATTGT
>JAZSPR010000091.1:0-7244 GCA_045537555.1 Acutalibacteraceae bacterium
AATATTATAATGGGTAAGGGCGAAGCCCTTCCGAAACTTTTGCCGAAGGCAAAAACATCACTTGACCGAAGGTCATTCATCATTTTGCGTAGCAATACATCACTTGCCGTCAGGCAAACATCACTCAATAATTTATCGAGCAGAGCTCAATAAATTATTGTTTCGCTCTCATTACAGCTACTGTTACCGTGATATCATCATCAGCATTTCCGTCTGAGTTCATATGTGCCGTTTTTGTCAGTTTCTGGGCAAGTTCCTTTCCTTCGTATTCGGTTGCATCCTTAAGAATCTCTTTCCATACCGATACAGCTTTTTCTCCTACGCCGTCTGACATAAGAACAACAACATCGCTGTCCCCGACTTCAAGGGAAATCCGTTCAAAAGAAACATCCCCGAGGATTCCGACGGGCAATGAAGGTTTTTCAGCTTTGAGCATCCTGAAATTTTTCATAACAACCGACGGTGCCGCACCTGCTTTGAAAAATTCAACTTCACCCGTATAAAGATTCATAACGGCAATATCAAGCGTTGCGAGAGACTCTTCACCTGAGCGGACAAGCATTGCCGAATTTATCATTTTCAGAATACTTTCAACGGGATAGCCCGAACGCAGTAACAATGATGCAAGAGAGCAACACAACACGGAATCCGCCGCCGCTTTTTGTCCCGTTCCCATTCCGTCGCTGAGTATCATATAAAAATGTCCCTTGCCGTCATAAAAGCTGTCATACGTATCACCGCACCATTTACAACCGCCCGAGCTTATCTGATTGCTCCCCCATTCAACGGAATACCTTGTTCTTTCACAGAAGTTAAGAACAACGGTTTTATCTGATAACTCCCTCATAACTGCATTTTCAAAACTCATTTCAAGAGCCTCTGAAACCGCTTTTACGGTTCTTTTTGAATCTTTATTTTTATATTCCGACAATGAGATTTCGCAATAGAAACGTCTGTTTTCATTTCTGAAAACACCGCAGCTTATAACCGACATATTCAGTTCTCTTGTAAGCACATCGTATAAAACCGCCGATTTCGCGGAATCATATTCCTCCTCACCGTCCATAGCATCCGAAAAACTGTCAAGAAGCTGAGAAACTGAACCGAACTGGTCTGAAACAATATTTACCGTCTCTCCGGTTTTTGCACATTCACGCATTGCGGTCCGGTAACGTTCAACATCAAAACTGAGCTGACGGATTATTCTGTCCGACGACAGACATGATGCCGAAAAATTTTTCGGTAATTCTCTTTTTTCGGGTTCACTTCCCTTTTTAAGCGAATCTGCAATTCTTACAAACCAGCTCAGAGTTTCATCATAATACTTATTGATGCATTGATTATACATTTCACATTCTGAACATACACTTTTTATAACATCATCGTAAATCTGCTCCTCACGGGGCATTGTTCTGCGTCTGTAAATCCCTGCAACAGCTTTAACGGAAGAAGTAACATCGTTCATTCCGTCTGCAGCTGTTCTGAGCCTTGATTTGAGAACTTCACGCTGTCCCGAAATAAAATTACCGTCAGGAAGCCCCGAAAGGAACTTTTTATACTTTTCGGTAATCCTTCCGGGAGTAAGCATAAAAAGTGCAGTTGCAAAAACCACATTGTAAAGAATGACAACTGTTTCAGACCAATCATCGGTTGCAAAAGCCGTGAGTGAAACACAGATTATAAGAATAAGAGAAGCAAAGAACCTGTTATTTCTGCTTAAAAAACCGCATATAAGCCCTGCAAGTGACACTCCGCCCGTCAGGAAGCCGCTTTTTTCCGATAATCCTAAAACCGTACCCGCCGCAATACCGAATAACGCACCGAATCTGTCTCCGCCGTAAACTGCGGCACACAGAACAATATAAACTCCCGATATAACAGCAGGTTTTACAGACAGAAAACTGAAATAATCAAAAGCAACAAGAACAACACAGAAAACGATAAGAACAGCCGTTATTTCAGAAACCGAAAAACGATGAATATTCTTTTTGCCGTGTTTTATATTTATAAACACATCAAAAAACCATGCAAACAAAGCCCCTGCCGTGCCTTCTGCCAGATAAAGAACAAATTCGGAAGACGATATTGTAACGGAAAGACTCAGAATAAGACCGCTTACAAACAATGAAACAAATGAAGACAGAACGCTGAAATAAATATGGAATTTCTTTTTTATGTTCCTTTTGAGCACAAATGAAACAATTGATGCAACAATACAGGCGGCAACGTAACGAAGCGTCATAACTGTGCTTCCGTACACAAAAAAACTGCCCGTAATTACTCCGATTACCGCAGAAGGTATGTATTCGGGAAAAATACCCGCACACAATGAAACTCCGAGCGGTGCAAGACCGTCAAATGTTGCACAGGATGACACGAAGCCCGATACGGCAACAGCAAGATGCAGAAAAATCTGCCTTATCAGATTCGGTGTATATATTTCAGTTTTTGTTCTTTTTACCCCAACTGTATTCATTGTACTTCTCCGTTTCAACAAGACTTGTTCACAGATATTATAACTTTGAAGCATCAAGAATAATGTCATAACTGAGCTGTTGTTTTTTGAATCTACGGCTCTGTGTTTGTCATAAAGTGTTATATAATATTTACAGCACGAGAAAAATGTCTTTGCTATTGCATTATTATACTATATTTGATATAATATTATATTATTAAAATACCGTATACGGAGATTGCTATGTATAACAGAAATGACAATAAATTTTCAAAACAGGACAGGCAGAAAAAAGAAGATAAAATTGAAAAAACTGAGCGTCAGGAACGTGATGACCTTATTATCGGCAGAAATGCAATAAGGGAAGCTCTGAAATCAGGCAGACCCGCAGAGTGTCTCATGGTTCAGAGAGGTGACAGAAAAGGCTCCGTTTCACCTATTGTTGCGCAGTGTATTGAAATGAAGATTCCCGTCAAGGAAGTTGACGGCAAGAAGCTCGATTTTATGTGCGGTCACAGCAATCATCAGGGTGTTATCCTTATTGCCGCCGCAAAAGAGTATTCAACTCTTGAAGATATTTTTGCAAATGCCGAAGAAAAGGGCGAAGCTCCTTTCATCATCATCTGTGACGGTCTTGAAGACCCTCGCAACCTCGGTGCAGTCATAAGAAGTGCCGAAGCGGCAGGTGCTCACGGTGTTGTAATCCCCTCAAGAAGAAGCACGGGACTCGGCTACACGGTAGGCAAATCAAGTGCGGGTGCACTCGAATATATGCCCGTTGCAAGAGTTACAAACATCAATTCGGCAATTGAAGAAGTCAAGAAAAAAGGCGTATGGGTATATGCCGCCGATATGGACGGCAAACCCTACTACGAAACAGATATGTCAGGTGCCGCCGCAATTATTGTGGGCTCCGAAGGCAGAGGCGTAGGCAGACTTGTTAAAGAAAATGCCGATGTTGTTGTTTCAATCCCCATGAAAGGACAGATTAATTCACTCAACGCTTCCGTTGCGGCAAGTATTCTAATGTTTGAAGTTGCAAAAACAAGAAAATAACGGTGATAAATATGGCTGAAAAAAAAGTCAGCAGTAAAAACAGAACAAGAGTCTATCTTACAGATAAAAAAGAGCGGGAAGAAAAAGATGCCGTATATAACGACTTTGTTGACAAATACGGAGCAGAGCTGAGAAAAAGAACAACGAGAGTTGTAAATGAACCTGAAAAAAAAGCTCACCGCAATCCGGAAGAGGAAGTTTCATCACGTTGCGAAGAAATTGATCCTCACACAACAGTCAACCCTGCCGTTCAGCATCAGATAATAACAAAACGTACAGGCAGAATCCTCTCCGATGATACGGGATTCAAAGCACACAGCTACAATGACCGTTTTGAACTGACACAGGAAATGCCTGAAATGCGTCCTGAAGACACCGAAACTCAGATTGAAACAACTCAGGCTGAAATCCCCGGTCAGCAGACAATGGCTGATTTATTTTCGGGCGAAAGTGTAAGTGTTCCTGTTGAAGCGCAGATTTCACAGGAAAATCAGGACCCTTTCAGAAGTGCTTATGAACAGCTGAAAGTTGACGGTGCAGATTTCGGAAAATCGGAAAAACTCAGGGCGATTGCACGTACTGCGGCAGATGACGCAAGCATGGAGCCCGAAAGTCAGATAGCTTTCCCCGCTTTTGACCCGCTTTTTAAATTCCCCGAAAAAGACGAAAAGAAAAAAGAGAGAAAAATAAAACATAAAGACAAAAAAGTAAAAGTCAAAGAAGAAAAGTTCGATATTGATGAAAGCAATATCGTCACACATGAAACAGAACAGCCCGAACCTGACAAAAAAGCTCAGGCGGCTGAGACATCAAAGAAGCTTTCTGCAGAAAGAAGACAGAAATTCTTCGATTTCCTCAAAGACAACGGCAATACCGGTGAAACAGAACCTCTTTTTGAAATATCAGACAAAAATGAAATAAGAGAAACAAACAAAAAGCTCGCATCAGCAGGAAAAACAGCGCTGATTAAAAGCGGTCTGCTTCTTTTATCGGGTATCATTCTGTTTATCATATCTGCTGTTTTTGATACAAAAGAAGACAGCGCAATCAGAGCAGTTCCGATTCTTTACTCAGGAATCAGTTTCATCTTCCTTGTCTTTGCAGGTGTTGTATGCCTGAAAGAAATTCTTGAAGGTTTCAAGGATTTTTCAAAGAAAAAGCTTACAATCAATACAGGGGCAATACTCATTCTGATTTCTGCCCTCATTCAGAATATTTCAGCATTTATTTTCAATGCATCTTTCCCCGGTAATGTTCATCTTCTAACTCCGGCGGCAATAATTTCTCTTACAACCGTCATGTTACCGAAATTCTTCCTTTCAAACAATTCGCGCCTTGCGGTGGGAATGTTCTCGGGAGCAGGCAATCTGTCAGTATTGAAAAAGGGACGTGAAAGCGGAATTGACGGTACTCTCATTTCAAAATACGGCACAAAAAAAGCGGTTGTAAGATATCAGCAGAAAACCGATTTTGTAACAGGTCTTATGGGTAAGCTTACAAATGCAATCCCCAAACCTTTTGCATCAAATGCATCTTATGTTTTCATTGCGGCATTTGCTGTTATTGTGGCTGTTGCATCTGGAATCATCGGAAAAAGTTTTATGACGGGAATCACAACATTCTCTGCAATAATCATAACCTGCCTTCCGATAACATATGTATTGTCAGCGTCAGTTATGCTTTATAACACGAATAACAGCCTCGCATCAAAAAAAGCGTCGCTTCTCTCTTACAGATGTGCAGGCGAACTGACTGAAACAGATTCATTCATTTTCGATGCATGTGAACTTGTGGAACAGTCGTCATGCAGTATCCACGGAATAAAAACTTTCGGCAGATTCGACCCGAGAAAAACAACTCTTTATGCCGCATCGGCAATTAATGCCGCATGTTCACCTCTTGCAGGAATAATCAATCAGGTCACAGAGCAGAGTGATGAAGCCGTGCCCCCAGCAGATGACGTGAATGTGACTGTTTTCAGAGGCATTGAAGCTGTTGTTGAAGGTCACAGAATCCTTATAGGAAGCTGTGATTACCTGAAAGAATCGGGCATAATTCTTCCCGAAGAAGATTTTGAAGAAAAATTCATTACAGGCGACAGAAAGCTTATTTACATTGCTGTTGACGGTCAGTTCTCAATGCTTATGACGGTAAGTTATCACATCAAGAGAAGTGTTTCGGCATTTCTTAAATTCCTTGCAGAAAAAGGAATCAGCATTGTGATTCATTCATCTGACCCGAATATCACACCTGCATTCATTGCAAAAAAAAGCAGAATCAATGAAAACATGATTTATGCGGCTGAAACAACCGAAGCGGCTTATCTGCGTGCAATAGAAAACAAGACAGAAAGCCTTATCCCGGCAGATGTATTCACAGACGGAAACCTGAATACAGTTTCTGCGCTGATAAGGAACGCATTCAGTCTAAGATCATACATTGATTTATTACCTCTTGTTGTATATGCATTCTCAGTTGTGAGTGCACTTATAATTGCGGCTCCCGTACTTCTGGGAAGCATAATGAGTATAAGCAATCTTTATATTTTACTTATACGCATTGTCGGAATTGCAGTATTTATCGCAATCGGTACGATTAAAAATAAAAAGAATTAAAGGAGTGAATACATTGGAATATATCCTGAACCTTTTCAGCGGCGAGTTATCATGGCTTGACGTTATTATAAGAGTTGTTGTAGCTGTGCTTATAGGTATGGGTATCGGCGTTGAAAGAGAGCTTGCAAACCACCCCGCAGGCATGAAAACGCATGCACTTGTATGCCTTGGTGCCGCAATCACAACAATGATTTCGGCAGAGATGTGTTACTCCCTTATGGGCAACGAAATGCTTGATGCATCTTCAAAAGTTGATATGTCACGAATTGCATCCGGCGTTGTATCAGGTATAGGTTTCATCGGTGCAGGTGCAATCATCAAAGCAAAAGACGGCTCTGTTGTTACAGGTATCACAACTGCCGCAACGGTATGGATAAGCGGTTGTATGGGCCTTGCAATCGGTATGGGTTATTTCAGAATAATCATCATTTCAATGCTTGCAATCCTCTTTGCAACAGTAACGCTCAAATCTCTTGAAGATAAATTCATCAAACACAGAGGCATGCGTTATATTGAAATCATCACAGATGATAAAATTTCGGCTCTGCCCCTGATTGAAGATTATTTTGACAGAAAACAAATACTTGTTACATCATTTGACTGCACAACAGTTAATCCGAATGAAAACGATGATGAAGCAACAAAATTCTGTTGCAGATACTTCCTGAGAATCCCCAAAGGAATACCTTTCAATGTTGTAATGCGTGACATTGCACGAATGGAAGAAGTAAGAGAAGTTTATGAATCAAACGCATCATCGGCATCACTTAAGAAAACTGCAAGATCACAGATGTAAAAAAACTATCGCCGACTCTTTCAGAGAGCCGGCGGTTTTTTAAATCAGAATTTGTCGGGCTGTTTGAATAAACCAATCGTAGGGACCGATGCCCACATCGGTCCGCATTTGTCGAAGACAAATCGGAAATCTTTGATTTCCGCTAACCGACAAATTAATTCAATGAATTGTTTGTAATAGAACGGTGTTCCACCGTTATTGCTCCATTACATTACGCAATCGGACCGATGTGGGCTGTATAGTATGGTAGGATTGTTTACAGAATGTACGGGACGATTATTTACAGTTTTATGATAAAATAAGGGCAAAAAAATACTAAAAA
>JAZSPR010000155.1:0-10168 GCA_045537555.1 Acutalibacteraceae bacterium
ATTTTCAATAAATCACTTGATGCATCAAGAGCAAGAGAAGCTGCAAGAAAAGCAAGAGAAAATGCAAGAAGAAAAACTGCTCTCGGCGGTAACTCGCTTCCCGGCAAGCTTGCTGACTGTATCGATAAAAACCCCGAAAACACAGAACTTTACATCGTCGAGGGTGATTCTGCGGGCGGCTCTGCAAAGGGCGGACGTGACAGAAACATTCAGGCTATTCTTCCTCTCTGGGGTAAGATGCTCAACGTTGAAAAGGCAAGACTTGATAAAGTTATCGGCAACGACAAGCTTTCACCCGTTGTTACGGCTCTGGGTGCGGGTATCGACGAAGATTTCGATCTTTCAAAGCTTCGTTATCACAAAATCGTTATCATGGCCGATGCCGACGTCGACGGTGCTCACATCAGAACACTTCTTCTGACATTCTTCTTCAGATATATGCGTCCTCTTATTGAGCACGGCTATGTTTATATTGCACAGCCTCCTCTTTACAGACTGACAAAGAACAAAAAGCATTTCTATGCATACTCTGACGAAGAAAGAGATGCATATATGGAAAAACTTGGTCAGTGCGATATCCAGCGTTATAAAGGTCTCGGTGAAATGGACTCAGAACAGCTCTGGGAAACAACAATGAACCCCGAAACAAGAATAATGCTCCGTGTCACACTTGATGATGCCATTGAAGCAGACAAGACATTCTCGGTTCTTATGGGTGACAAGGTTGAACCCAGAAGAGAGTTTATTGAACAGAATGCAAAATACGTACAGAATCTTGATATTTAATTTCTGTTCGTAAAGGAGAAAAAACAAATGGATGAAAACAACATTAACATAAATGAAGAATCTGCGGGTGAGGTTGTCGCAACCACTCCTGCAGGCGGAAAACTTATAGATGTTGATCTTAACAAGGAAATGAGAAAGTCATTCCTTGACTATTCAATGTCTGTTATTACTTCCCGTGCACTTCCCGATGTAAGAGACGGTCTTAAGCCTGTTCACAGACGTATTCTTTATACAATGTTTGAAAACAGACTTATGCCCAATACAGCTTACCGTAAATGTGCCGATACGGTCGGTACCGTTCTCGGCCGTTACCATCCTCACGGTGACGCATCAGTTTACGATGCAATGGTACGTCTTGCACAGGATTTCTCAATGAGATACATGCTCGTTGACGGTCACGGTAACTTCGGTTCAGTTGACGGTGACCCCCCGGCTGCTTACCGATACACCGAGTCAAGAATGAGCAAGCTTTCACTCGAAATGCTTACAAATATCGATGAAGAAACAGTCGATTTCATGCCCAACTATGACGACCGTCTGAAGGAACCAACGGTTCTTCCTTCAAAATTCCCGAACCTTCTTGTTAACGGTTCAACAGGTATCGCCGTAGGTATGGCAACAAATATTCCTCCTCACAACCTCAGAGAAACGGTTGATGCACTTTTCTGTCTTATGGACAACCCCGAGGCAACCGTTGCCGAACTTATGGAGCATATAAAAGGACCCGATTATCCCACAGCAGGTATAATCATGGGTAAAGCCGGCATCAGAGCTGCATATGCTACCGGCAGAGGCAAAATTCAGCTTCGTGCAAGGGCAGAGATTGTTGAAGGCAAGAACGACAGATTTAAAATTGTCGTAACAGAGCTTCCTTATCAGGTAAACAAGGCAAGACTTATCGAATCAATCGCAGATCTTGTAAAGGATAAGAAAATCGAGGGTATTTCAGACATCAACGACTATTCAAACCGTAACGGTATGAATATGGTTATTGATCTCAAGCGTGATGCTAATCCTCAGGTTATCCTCAATCAGCTTTACTCATTCACACAGATGCAGATAAGCTACGGTGTTATTCTTCTTGCTCTCGTAAACGGTGAGCCCAAAATCCTCACTCTCAGAGAAATTCTTCAGCATTACATCGACCATCAGTGCGATGTTATCACAAGAAGAACAAGATACAGACTCCGTAAAGCAGAAGAAAGAGCACACATTGTTGAAGCTCTTATCAAAGCTCTCGATATCATCGATGAGGTTATTGCTCTCCTGAAGCAGTCAAAGAGTGTTCAGGAAGGTAAACAGGCTCTTATGGATACCTTCGGATTCGATGAAATTCAGGCTACACATATTGTCCAGATGCGTCTCGGTCAGCTGACAGGTCTTGAAAGACAGAAGCTTGAAGACGAAATGGCAGACCTTATGGCTAAAATTGCAGAATACAATGAAATTCTTGCAAACCATTCAAAGGTTCTTGAAATCATCAAGGGTGAGCTTACAGAAATCAAGGATAAATACGGTGACGACAGAAGAACAGAGATTCTCAATGTCAGCGGAGAGGTTGACATTGAAGACCTTATTCCCGAAGAAAACTGTATTTTCACACTTACAACCATGGGTTACATCAAGCGTCAGCCCGTTGATACTTATAAGCTTCAGAGAAGAGGCGGTAAGGGTGTTATCGGTATGACGAGAAGAGAAGAGGACTTTGCGGAAACAATGTTCTCATGCTCAACCCACGATTATATTATGTTCTATACCACAAAGGGTAAGGCATACAGACTCAAGGGTTACGAAATCCCCGAGGGCAGCCGTACAAGTAAGGGTATGAACATTGTAAACCTTCTTCCTCTCGAAGCAGACGAAAAGGTTTCCGCAATGATCCGTGTTCCCAAGGATGAAAACGAAGAAGAACTCTTCCTTTGTATGTTCACAAGAAAAGGTATCATCAAGCGTTCGGCTCTTTCAGAGTATAAGACAATCCGTAAGACAGGTATCATCGCAATCAATCTTGATGAAGATGATGAACTTGCATGGGTCAAGCTCACTCACGGTAATGATGATATTCTTCTTGCAACAAAGAAGGGTATGTCAATCCGTTTCAATGAAAACGATGCAAGACCCATCGGCAGAACTGCAAGAGGTGTAAGATCAATAAGTCTTAAAGAGGGCGACGAAGTTATCGGTATGGATATCATCACCGACGACAGCGTGATTCTTACCGTAAGTGAAACAGGTTACGGCAGAAGAAGTATGGGTTCTGATTACAGAGTTCAGACAAGAGGCGGTTTAGGTCTTATCAACTATCGTACCGAAACTTACGGCGAAGTTGCCGCACTCAGAGTTGTAAATGATGATGAAGACATCATTATTATTTCATCAGACGGTGTTATTATCCGTATTCCTGCAGACAGCATCAGTATTTTCGCAAGACCTTCAAAGGGTGTGCGTGTAATGAAAGTCAAAGAAGGCGAAAGAGTAGTCACTCTTACAAATATCGAACACAGCGATGAAGAGAGTGAAGAAGCTGAATCTGAGGCTGAAGCAGTACAGACAGAAACTGTTGAAGAAAATCAGGACTAATAATACTTGTTGAGGTGCAAAAGATATGGATAGAAGACAAGATACAAGTTCAGTTGTTGAGATTTCTGAAAAGAAAAAGAAAAGTTCTTTCAAAAAAGTTCTTATTGCTGTTCTCATTGTTTTATTTGTTATTGTTTTTGCCGTTGTTGTAGGTGTTATGCTTTATATTAACTCAATCGGCATCAATCATATTGACAGCGAAAATGACAACAGCGGTGTCAAGGATGACAGCGTTCTCTATGAAGACCTTGCAGAAGACGAAAAAGATGAATATTATGACATGATTACGGCAATCCGTGATGACAGCGATATGTCCACGACATTATATAACTGGTATAAGAATGACGGCGACCATATGGCATCAAATAATGTCCTGAATATTCTTATTGTGGGTATTGATGCTTCGGGCGGAGTACCCATGCAGGGTAACAGCGATGTTATGATGCTTGCATCGGTCAACAAAAAAGAAGAAAAAATAACACTCTGTTCTTTCCTTCGTGACAGCTATACTTATTTTGAAGATTCTGACGGAAGCGGTTATTATTCAAAACTTAATGCCGCTTATGCTTACGGCGGAGCAGACTGTCTTATCAATGCGATTGAATATAATTACAAAATTGATATAGACTATTTTGTAGCAGTTGATTTTGAAGCATTTGAAAAGGTAATTGATGCTATCGGCGGAATAAACCTCAATGTTACCGAAAAAGAAGCAAAGGCAATGGAAGACTATGCCAACATAACAGGCGTACCTTACGGTGAAAACACACATCTTAACGGTGAACAGGCGCTTCTTTTCTCAAGAATGAGAATGATTTATGCAACAGGTGACGTAAAGAGAACAGAAAATCAGAGAAAAGTTATTAATGCTATTATAAAAAAGAGCAGAACTCTCGGAATTTCCGATCTCAATAATGTTGTCCAGACTCTCGGAGAATATGTTTACACAGATTGTCCCGCAACAAAGATTGTTTCACTCGGAACAAATGCAATTCTCGGTAAATGGTATAATTTCCAGGTCTATTCCATGGAAGCACCTCCCGAAAGTGCAAGAGATGTTTATGAAGGAAGCATGTGGATGTGGACTGTTGACTATCCTTATTCTGCTCAGTATGTGCAGAAGCAGATTTTCGGAGAGAGCAATATAGTAATTCAGTAAGTCAGAAGTTGCTCAATTAATTTGCAATTGGCAATTAAAAATGCGCAATTGAGGAAGGGGCATGCCCCTTACCCCATTATAAATGGTTTAAAAGGCGAAGCCTTTTCCGAAATTGCGAATTGAGCATTGCGAATTTATAATTATACAGAAAGGGTTTTTTATATGTTTAAACATGATAATTTAAATGGTCGTGTTGCCGTAGTAACCGGCGGCGGCGGTGTCCTTTGTTCAGGTTTTGCAAAGGACCTTGCATCTCAGGGTGTAAAGGTTGCAGTTCTTGACCTTAACGAAAGTGCAGCTCAGGCTGTAGCTGATGAAATTGTTGCAGCAGGCGGCACAGCAATCGGTGTTGCATGTAACGTTCTTGAAAAGGAAAGTCTTGATGCGGCAAGAGCAGTCATCAATGAAAAACTCGGCACATGTGATATTCTCATCAACGGTGCGGGCGGAAACAATCCCAAAGGCACAACCTCAAAGGAAAAACTCGAACTTTCCGATATTGCCGAAAAGGCAGAGGGCGTAAAGACATTCTTTGACCTTGACCCCAAGGGTATTGAGTTTGTTTTCAATCTCAATTTCCTCGGCACACTTCTCACAACTCAGGCATTTGCAATTGATATGATAGGAAAGACCAATGCAACAATCATCAATGTTTCATCAATGAATGCATTCCGTCCTCTTACAAAGATTCCCGCATATTCAGCCGCAAAAGCTGCAGTTTCAAATTTCACTCAGTTCATGGCTGTTCATTTTTCGGATGTCGGCATCAGAGTAAATGCAATTGCACCCGGATTCTTCTCAACAAACCAGAACAAAGCTCTTCTTTATAATGAAGACGGTTCACTTTCACCCAGAAGTGAAAAAATTATAGGTCATACTCCTCTGGGCAGATTTGGTACACCCGAAGACCTTACAGGTTCACTTCTCTTCCTTGCTGATGAAAGTTATTCAGGTTTCATAACAGGTGTTATTCTCCCCGTTGACGGTGGTTTTGCATCTTATTCAGGTGTCTGATTATCAGTAATTTGTTAATTTTTGATTTTTGTTGATTAACTTTCATTGACAGAAATAATATTTTGGTTTATAATCCAATTAAGAAAATCAGTTTTATACAGGAGGCTTTTTCTTATGAAAACATTAAAGAAAATTCTTGCAGCTGTTCTGACTGTTGTAATGCTTATGAGTATTGCTTCTGTTGCAGTATATGCCGCTGATTACTCATTTGCATACTATCATGCAAATGAAGACATGGAAATCTATGTTACTGCATTCAAGGGTGAAGTACCTGCTGACGGTTATGTTGAAATTCCCGATGAAATTGACGGTTACAAAGTTATCGGTGTTGCTGAGCATACTTTTGATAATCTTCAGGAGCTCAAGGGCATTTCAGTTTCAGAATATGTAATTGACATCCATGAAGATGCTTTCTATGGCTGCAATAATAATATTGACGTTCATGTAAGAGTTGAAGAGGAAGAAGATATTTTCGATTCTGAAGAATGGTTTGAAGAACATAAACAGGATTATGTTATCGAAAACGATACTCTTGTAAAATATAAGGGTACCGATAAAATTGTCACAATTCCTTACAATTGTGTAAAAGTCGGCAAAGATGCTTTTAAGGATAATACTGATATCACAACTGTTTATTTTGAAAAAAACCTCAAAGTTATTGAAGACGGTGCTTTTGAGGGTTGTACATATCTTGCAAATGTACATGTTGCCCCCGGTATTACAGATATTGAAGTAGGCAGAAATGCATTTGAAGGTACAAAATGGCTTGCAAACTATCCTTCGGAATTTGTAAGCATCGGTACTAACCTTATCAAGTACAAGGGTGAATTAGATAAGGTTACAATCCCCAATGTGTTCAAGTCAATTTCAGCAGGTGCTTTCTATATTGGTGAAGAAAAAGCTGAAGATATTGTATTCAAAGTAAGAGTTCCCAAGTCAATTGAAAAATTCGGTGAAGATTGTTTCCTTCTTTATAATTCAATTACACCCGTTTATCCTGAACTTGTTGTTTATGAAGATTCAGCAGTTGATAAGTATCTTCATGAAGAAGGTATTGACCATGTCTATGCAGCTCTTCCCGGTGATGTTATCAACGATAACAAAATCACGGCAGGCGATGCAAGATATGTTCTCCGTTTATCAGCTAAGCTTGAAATTCCCGAGGATGCTGAAGAAATGCTTTATGTTGCTGATATGACAGGCGACAACAGAATTGCAGCTGATGATGCAAGACTTATATTAAGAATTGCTGCAAAGCTTGAAAAATACTCAATAGGAGATATATATTCATTACCCAGAACAGATTATGAAGTTCTCCTTACTGCTGCAAATGCTCTTTCAACTGCAAGAGCTTACGGTTGTGCATATTCAATGAATGAATATCAGTATCTTTCAGATATAAAGATGAATACAAACACTAAGACATATTTAAATATGTATAATACAGAGCTTACACCTGAAAAGAAGGCTGTTACAGTTACTTACAATCAGGATTCTCCCGAAGCTTATGAAAATCTCTTTGATATCACACTTCTTGATTCAAGCAAAATCAAGAGCCATTCATGTGAAATCAAAGAAGGTAAGTATTATATAACAATCGTTCTTGAAAATGAAACTGTCAATGGTAATGATGTAGTTGCTTCTACATTCACAGAGAAGATGTTCCCCGTTGAAACAGTTGCACATTTCACATCAAAGGCAATGGATAAATACTGGTATAATGACAGTATCAAGTATAATATGACATATAATGACTGTACACTCAAAATGGTTATCAATACAGGTAATCTCACAATTGATTCAATTGACCTTCAGATGAACTATGATTTTGAAATAGAAGGTAAGATTATGGGTATTGCTATCAAAGACGGTAAGAATCCTGCAACTGCTACAAGAACAGACGTTGTAAGATATTCAAGCTTTGTTTACTTTTCAAAATAAGTTAAAATGAGATATCAGCTGTCTTATTGACAGCTGATTTTTGTTTTATGAAATTATTGACATTTTATGTAAGCTGTATTATGATAAAAACATAAAAATAAAAGGAGATTTTTTATGTCACAGAAGGTTATTCTTGTTCTTGTTGACGGTATGCGACCTGACGGCATGATGCAATGCGGTAACGATTTTGCCGCAGAGTTTGTTGCAGATTCTACATATTCACTCGATGCACAGACGGTTATGCCCTCAGTCACCCTGCCCTGTCACATGTCGCTTTTCCACAGCGTTGATCCCACCCGTCACGGAATCGGCACAAACGGCTATGTTCCTCAGGTCAGACCCATTGAAGGCATGTTCGACAGATTCGATAAATTCGATAAAAAATGTGCATTTTTCTATACATGGGAAGAACTTCGTGACCTTGGCAGGCCAGACCACCTGCATACGTCAGTCTGCTATAATCAGCATAAGCAGTCAGATACAGACCCGAAAATCACAGACTCTGCAATTGAATATATCAACGCAGAATCACCCGATTTTCTTTTCCTCTATCTTGGTGAAACAGATGAAGTCGGCGGTCATGATTGCGGCTGGATGAGTGAGCAGTATATGAAGAGTGTCAGCAAGGCGCTTTCATGCGTTAAGAAGCTCAGAAACAGCATTGATGAAAGCTACAACATCATTCTTCTTGCCGACCACGGCGGACACGACCGTTCACACGGCAGCGATATGCCTGAAGATATGACAATTCCCATCTGCTGTAACGGTCCCGCTTTTGAAAAGGGAAAGGAGCTTCACGGACTTTCAATCAAGGATGTTGCTGTCACAATCGCAAAGCTTCTTGAAGTAACTCCCGCTAAAGAATGGGAAGGCAAGGCATTTGTTTAATTGAATATTTTCAGAATATAAGGAGGTAAAAGCTATGAATTTCCGATTTAATGTAAATCTCAGCGACAAAGATTTTCTTGATTTCAATTATTTCCATATGCTGAAATCTCATTACGGCAGAAAAACCTATATTTTGTTAAAAACACTTCTGATTGTTCTTCCTCTTGTTTTCTGGCTTGTCGGTTATACAATTCATTCATTTTCAGAAGACTATCTGACAATGCTCATTATTCTTATCCCGCTGTGTCTGATAATGTTTTTCATGGTAAAACCGTTTATGAAGTTTTCTGTGAAACAACAACTGAAAACATGGATGAAAAAAGGTAAGAAACCATATTCAACCGAGGCTGTAATGGAGTTTTCCGATGAAACAATTATTGAAACAACATCCGAAAATCGTACAGAGCTGAAATATACTGCCGTTGACAGCGTTTATGTTGTAAAAGGTGAGATAATTTACATCTATGTAAACGCTGCTCAGGCATATCTCATTCCGTATGCATCGTTTGAAAATGAAAATGAGTTCAACAGCTTTATTGAATTTATCGGAAATAAAACAAAACCTGTTATTTATTCTTTATGAAAGGTGTTATTATAATGAATTACGAAAAAATCAAAGAATTTTCTCCCGGGGCTTATGTTTTTATTCTGAATGCTCTTGAAAACGGAGCAGATGACGGCAGATATGATTTTGACGACGGTGTATTTGTGGGGGTCAGCACCTACACAACAAAGTACCGTGCAGATGCATGTTTTGAAGCACACAAAAAATATATTGATGTTCAGGTTATGCTTGACGGAAGTGAAATTATCGCAACAGAGCATATTGATAAAATGCATCAGTATGACTGCATTCAGCCTTTCGGCGACGGCGACCTTGAACTCTACGCCAATAACAACGACTGCGTTGACAATGTGCTGAATAAAGGCGATTTCCTTGTTCTGTACCCCGAAGACGGTCATATGCCCGGCGTATGTATTGCAGAACCGAAGCAGGTTAAAAAGGCTGTTATTAAGGTTCCTGTAAGATAAATTGAAAAACAAGAACCCCGGATTTCGGGGTTCTTTGCTTTTTCAGAAAATCAGAATTTTTCAAGTTTTGCACTTACACGAAGAATTGTTCTTGCATCGGCTGCTGTTATTTTTTTATCTTTGTTTACATCAGCCGCAACAGCTGTTTTTTCGTTGAATATTTCAAGCTTTGCACTTGCTCTGAGAACAGTTCTTGCATCAGCTGCCGTAATTTTACCGTCATTATTTACATCACCTGTTTTATATTTTTCATCAAGGTTTGATATAGGTTCTTTAGTAGTATTTTCAGTTGTGGGAGACTGAGTTACAGGTGTATTTGTTGTAGTTTCTGTCGCAGGAACCTGAGTTGTCGGTTCAATTACAGCCGGTTTTGTAGTCGGAACTTCTGTCTGAGTTCCGTTTGTTGTAGTTTCATCAGTCGTTATTTCCGTTTCAGGAACTTTTGTTACAGGTTCTTTTGTAGTATTTTCAGGAATTGTTGTAATCTCGGGAACTGTTGTGGTTTCAGGAATTACAGGAACTATTGTTGTTTCTTCAGGCAATGCAGGAATTTCACGCTTTGCGAGTATCATATCACATTCTGTACATTTACAAATTTCAACACCTGAAACGCCTGTTGTTGCAGGTGTTTCTGTTATCCAGTCACCACGGGAATGACCTTTTGCATCAATATAGTTATCTTTGAAAGTATCACCGCATGAACAGGTGTATGTCGTATACCCTTGTTTTGTACAATCAGGAACAGTTACAATAGCTACATAATCATGA
>JAZSPR010000061.1:0-8717 GCA_045537555.1 Acutalibacteraceae bacterium
CTCAATTCGCAATTTCGGAAGCCCTTCGGGCTTGAATTATATAAATGGGTCAAAGGGCGAAGCCCTTTCCACAATTGAGCATTGAGCATTGAGCATTGAGAATTTTTGTCGAACTTTAGTTCGACAAATTCTGATTTATCGCCAAATTATCATTTATCATATTCAGGACATGACGTGAATATATTTGAATGTAAAATAAACCGGAAAAGGAGTCTCCTGAATGGATATTGAAATGAAAAGCGAAAAAATACTCATCAAAAAAGAAAAACTGTCCGTCAACATTGAACAGCTCATTGAAAACGATATAAGTCTTGCGGATTATTACGGCGACATCGTAAAAATTCTCGGCTGTTCGGGTACCGCAAACATTTTCTCGGCAAATGTCATATCAGACAAGGCTGTGATTGACGGAAATATTGTCATCAGGATTATTTACATCGATGCAGACGGAAAAACGGAAATCCTTGAAAATGCAATTCCGTTCAACAGAAGTATTGACATCAAAAATGCCTCCGACAATGACAACATAACCGCTGTGTGCATCGGTGAACAGATAAACTGCCGTGCCGTAAATCCCCGAAGAGCGGAAATCAGAGGCTCGGCGACACTTCACATCTGTGTTTCGGGAACAGAAGAAAAGACTTACATATCTCAGGTCCCCGACGGTTTCTGTCACACTCTCGAAAGCCACCATGAAGGCTGGTTGTTGCAGGGTTCAGCCGTAAAAAACTTTTCACTTACTTCAGAATGCGAACCTGACGAAAAATTTAACGGTGCGAAATTGAGCAGAATGAGTTTTCTGCCCGTAATAAGCGAAATCAAAACAATCAAAAACAAAATGATGATAAAAGGCAACATCACAACAACACTTGTCTGCATTGACAAAAACGGGAATTACATCAATGACCGCATTACAACCCCCGTGAATCAGATAATTGAGCTTGAAGGAACCGATGAAAATTCCATGTGCTGTGTTGCATTGAAAATTATTTCTGCAGAAGGCAGAATAACCCCCGAAACACCGCAATCCGCATCTTATCCTGAAATTCCGCTGATTGTTTCTGCAGAAATTGATGTATTTTCAAAAGGTCAGTTTTGTCCTGTTGATGAAGCATATTCATGCACACATGAACTGACATGCGACGAAACAAAAATCAGATTTATTTCAGATATCAGAAAATTCAATGACAATTATCCCGTTTCATCTGATTTTGAATTCAGCTCACACAACATTGAAAAAACAGAGGACGTTTCCGTAAAAAGAATAAAATACAAATGTCATAAGGAAAACGGTGAACTTGTTATAAAAGGTAATATTAACTACGGCATCATTGCATCAACGAAAGAAAACGAAAAACAGTATTTTGAAAGAATATCCGATTTTGAACTGAAGAAACCGCTTCATGATACAAATTCCGAAATTCAGCCTGTTATAAACATTCATCTCAATGCACTAACATTCTCACAGAAAAGCAATTCATCTGTAACCGTCACAGCAGAATTGCATACGGAAGGTTTTGTTTACTCATACAATAACATAAATGTCATTTCATCAATTGAAAAAACAAATGAGCTCAGAAGAGCAACTTCCGATTCGGTTGTCACCGTTTACTTTGCATCGGAAGGCGAAAGACTCTGGGATATTGCAAAAGAACATCACACGGGAATTGAAAACATCAGACAACTCAATTCAATAAACACAGACTTCATTGAAAAAGACTGCATGTTGATTTTTGAACAGGAATAAGGAGAGTTTTTATGGAAAACACACGCATTTATGAAGATATAAGAAAACGCACACAGGGCGATATTTATATAGGTGTTGTGGGACCTGTAAGAACAGGCAAATCAACATTTATAAAAAAATTCATGGAAACAACCGTTCTTCCAAACATTGAAGGGGATTTTGTAAAAGAAAGAGCAGTTGACGAATTACCTCAGTCTGCGGCAGGCAGAACAATCATGACAACCGAACCGAAATTCATTCCCGAACATGCGGCAAAAATCCGCATCGATGACAATGTGTCATTCAAAGTCAGAATGGTTGACTGTGTAGGTTACATCGTTCCGAGTTCTCTGGGATATATAGAGGGTGAAACACCGAGAATGGTTAAAACTCCGTGGTTTGAAGAAGAAATTCCGTTCAATATGGCGGCTGAAATCGGTACGCAGAAAGTTATAAGCGAACATTCAACAATCGGTCTTGTTGTTACAACGGACGGAAGCATCAGCGACATTCCCCGCTATGAATATGAAGAAGCCGAAGAACGTGTAATTAATGAACTCAAAGAAATAAACAAACCGTTTATCGTGCTTCTCAACTGTATGTATCCCGACTCACCAACTGCAATTGAAATGAGCCGCAAGCTTTCCGAAAAATACTCAGTCCCCGTTCTTCCCGTAAGCTGTCCCGATATAACAGAAAAGGAAATCCGTGAAATTTTAAGACTTGTGCTCACCGAGTTCCCCGTGCGTGAAGTTGACATTCATCTTCCGTCGTGGTTAAAATCTCTCAGCTGTGACCATAAAATCAAAAAGAATATTTTATCTGCTGTCAGAAATTATGCATCGGAAATGAAATGTATCAGAAACGTAAATGACCTGTGCACTTCCCTTGCAAACGAAAACTGCATTACAACATCCTCGGTAAAAGAAATTCTTTTAGGTGACGGAAAGGCAATTATAAGTGCCGATGTTACAAACGATATCTTTTATGAAATCGTAACGGAAATCAGCGGAGTTGAAATAAAATCCGAGGCAGGACTTATCACAACTCTTACCGAAATGGCTCAGACGGCACGTGATTACAAAAGAATCAAATCAGCGCTTGATGAAGTTGAAGCTACGGGTTACGGCATTGTTATGCCCACAATTGACGAGCTGACTCTTGAAGAGCCCGAAATAATGAAACAGGGCGGAAGATACGGCGTGCGTCTTAAAGCATCCGCACCGTCAATTCACATGATGAAAGCTACAATCAACACCGAAGTAGCCCCGATTGTAGGTTCCGAAAGTCAGTCCGAAGACCTTGTTATGTACCTTCTCAATGAATTCCAGGAAAATCCCGTTAAAATCTGGCAGTCAAATATTTTCGGAAAATCACTCAATGACCTTGTCAATGAAGGTCTGAAAAACAAGCTTTATCATATGCCGACAGAGGCGAGAATGAAGCTTCAGCAGACACTTGAACGTATAATAAATGAGGGTTGCAGCGGTCTTCTGTGCATCATAATATAATATTTTGTAAACAAAATATATCAATTTTTGTAAAAATGTATTCACATCTTATTCATATTTAGAGCTTTTTCTGCAGTTATTGTTGCTGTATTTCCTTAAAAAAACAGTAAAAACAAAGGTTTTTCAATCAGAAATAAATAAAAGTTTACAAAAATGTTGCAACTATTAAAACATTACTTAAATTTAAGTTACATCTACTTGAAGAATTTACTATATTATGGTATTATTACATCAACAAGTTAGTGCAACTTGCTTATATTTATTGAAAGAGAGGTGCAACAACTAATGTCAGCAGATGTATTTACAAAGATGATGAACTGGATCTCAGCTTTCATTGCAAAAATCGTTGAGCTCTTCAAGCAGCTCGGTGAAATTCTCAGCATAGCTTAATCAATCAGAAATTTTCGACTAAATTTAAAAAATGAAAAGAGGTGCACATAATGGAACTTCTCAAGGCTTTAATCGCTTGGTTCAAAGAATTCATTGCTGTTTGCAAGAAATTTGGTGCCGGTTTTGATAAGGACTTCCCCGGCATGGATGAAGGATTCTAATTTTATTTTTGTGAAATAATATTTAAATAATATTTCAGCGGGTATTCTTTTGAATACCCGTTTCTTCTTTATATAATCACCTGTCACTTGACACTTATTGACGCATAGTGTAAAATATATGGCAGAAGAAGGTGTGAAAAATGAAAAAAATATTTGGTTCGGGGATTTCTCCGAAATGCATTTATTGTGAAACAGGAATAAATACAAAAGACGGCAAAGAAGTTCTCTGCCGCCGTATGGGTGTTATGCAACCCGATTCATTCTGTAAAAAATTCAGATATGACCCTCTGAAAAGACAGCCCGAGGTTCTTAAAATGCTCTCAGGCTTCAAAGCAGAGGATTTCAGCCTTTAATTCTGACGTCTTACAATTCTGTATTCGTCATTATCTCTGTAATAAGGGCAGTTCCCGAAATTGCCCGTCAGAAAATGCATCATTTCATCCTCATCAAGATTCATATCGCAGTAATATGAATCATACTGTTCATCATAAACATAGTTTTCACACGTTTCACAGTTTGTAACACGCTTCTTTTTTTCAATCATAATATCACCTTGTATTATCTTATCATAAAACAGACGTTTAATCAATATGGAATACGAACTCATACGCTCAAAAAGAAAAACAATATCAATTGAAGTACGAAACGGCGGAGAAATCATTGTCCGTGCACCTCTTCGGTCAAACGAAAAAGTTATAAATGCTTTTATTGAAAAGAATTCCGATTGGCTGAAAAAAGCGGTTGAAAAATCACTCAGACGGCAGAAACTTGCTTCCCGTTACGAAATAAAAGAAGAGGATATTCCGTTTTACAAACAGAAAGCAGAAGAATATCTTCCCGAAAGGACATACTATTGGAGTAAAATCACGGGACTTGTCCCCTCTTATGTACACATAACAAGCGCTGAAAAAAGATTCGGCAGCTGTAACGGTAAAAACGGAATCTGCTTTTCATACCGTCTTATGGCATATGATGAAAAAGTTATTGACTATGTGATTCTTCATGAACTCAGCCATATTAAACACAAAGACCATTCAAAGGCTTTTTATTCGTTTATTTATCAGTTTATGCCCGATTATAAAAGCCGTGAAAATATATTAAAACACAAGGGAGAATAATAAAATGACAAATGCTAATCTTCAGGCAGTAAAAATAACAAAAGTCGATTTCACAAACAACATCAAGGCTCAGAAAAAGATTGAGCTCGGTTTCGGCTATTCTTACAACGTAAAGTATTCAAATCAGAACACATGTATAGGTGAATTCACCGCAAAAATTTCCGACAAATCCGATCCCGATGAATTTGCAATAAATGTAACGGCAACGGGTATTTTCAAATTCAAGGAAGGTGCAAAAAAAGAAATTCTTCACGTTGAAACATATAATGACCTCTTCCCCCATATCAGAGCTTTTGTTTCAACACTTACAGCAACAGCGGGTATTCCTCCAATCATGATTCCTTTCATCGATATTTCAAAAAAGGAAATCTACCGTTTTGAAATGGGCAAAGACGGAAACAATCCCCCGTCTGTTGATGATTTTATCAATCCTTTCGACAAGCATTAATATAAAAAAATCCAATGTTTATACATTGGATTTTTTTATCGGATTATATCATATCAATAAGGGTAAACGACATATTTTGCTTCGTCAAGACGAGCCGCAATACGCAGGACACCTCTTGCATCAGATGCCGTCAGTTTACCGTCCATATTAATATCCCTTGCAAAAAAATCTATATATTCATCAAGGTGAGAATGATTTTCAATGTGTTCAATCTTATCAAGACTTGCAGCTATTCTCAATACTTTTCTTGCATCAGCAGCCTTGAAAAGATGTTGTACCATATGCCCGGGGTCACCCCAGAAAGGTGCAACAAAGTCGAATGCATATCCCACATATTCTACTTTTTCATCAGCAAGAATGCTGTCAATATCATCACCGCCGATAACCTTTACAACTGCACAGGGGTATTTTTTACTTGTATATTTCACTTCCGCAACACCGTCAACTGAAGACATATCGGCACCGATTTCCGAGAGGTAAAGACAAAGATAGTAATTATCATTGACAAAATGCTTTATATCCTCATAAAAGCCTGATGAAATTTTTTCACCGTTGTCGGAAAGTGTAAGATAATTTTCATACATTTCCTTAAAGAACAAATCGTGATAAAGCTTCATATAGTCATTATCAATATAACATACTCTGCCGTAAGTATGGGTATTCTCCCAATGGTAAGACATTTCCGCAACATCACCCGCACGGTCTCTTACGGGAATGTCAATTTTCAGTTTAACTCCGCTGACACTCATGAATTCAATATCAAAATAATGAGTTCCTGCAGGTAGTTTATTGTAATATTCCAATTTAAGAAAAACTGTTATAACGCCTGCAAAGAAGCTTGCCGAATAATATTTTTCATCAATAATTTCATCGTTTAACTTTAAACATTCAATAAGGTCTGCACCTATGGGAATCTTCTTATCAAAATTGGTTATATGAACACAGGGAAGTCCGTCGCCGGGGGTGTATTCATCAAATTCAAAGACAACATCCGTGGCAACTGCTTTTTCCCTGAACACGTAAAGCTTCAGGTCTAACAATACATTCTTGAAATGAACGCAGAAATAATGTGTACCGTCAGAAAATTTTGAAAGGTAAGCTTCTTTAAGAGTCAGGATAACGCAGTCTTCGCCCTGTTCAACTGTATAATTTTCAGGGCTGACTTCTTCATTTCCTTTCATCAGACAGACAAACTTATCACAAACAACAGGTATGCTGTCAGTTCCCGACACAACTTCCGCTTTTGCATCACCGGTACCCTGCCACGGTTCAAATGCGACAAAATAATCCATAATTATTGCAGGCGGATCTCCCTCTGCCGATACAACAAAAGATGCCGTAACAATAATAAAACAGATAAGAATTGCAGTAATTTTTTTCATTATATACACATCCTTTCAATATATATAACACACGAAAAACATAAAACGGTTACAAAAAAAAGAGCAGAATCTTAAAAAATTCTGCTCCGTACATTAATTATTTATCCCAGTTCTTTGAGAGTTCTGCTCTTACCTTGATGGGAAGACCGAAAAGGTTGATAAAGCCTGCTGAATCAGCCTGATTGTAAACTTCGTCTTCATCAAATGTAGCAACTTCTTCACTGTAAAGTGAATAGGGTGAAGTTGTACCTGCAGGGATAATGTTACCCTTATAGAGCTTGAGCTTTACATCGCCTGTAACTGTCTTCTGTGTTTCGTCAACGAAAGCTGCAAGAGCTTCACGAAGAGGTGTGAACCACTGACCGAAGTAAACAAGCTCTGCATATTTGGCAGCAACGAGCTCCTTGTAATGCTGAGTATCTCTGTCAAGGCAGAGAGTTTCAAGAATTTCGTGTGCTCTGTAAAGGATTGTTCCGCCGGGAGTTTCATAAACGCCTCTTGACTTCATACCTACAAGTCTGTTTTCAACGAGGTCAGCAAGACCGATACCGTTTTCACCGCCGAGCTTGTTAGCTGTTTCAAGAAGCTCGATAGCGCCCATTTCTTTGCCGTCGATAGCTGTGGGAACACCCTGTTCAAAGTGAATTGTAACGTATGTGGGCTTGTCGGGAGCAGCTTCGGGAGCAACACCCATTTCAAGGAAGCCTTCCTTGAGGTACTGAGGCTCATTTGCGGGATCTTCAAGGTCAAGACCTTCGTGTGAAAGGTGCCAGAGGTTCTTGTCCTTTGAGTAGTTTGTTTCTCTGTTTATCTTAAGAGGAATGTTGTGTGCCTCTGCATATTCGATTTCTTCTTCACGTGACTTGATTGACCACTCTCTCCAGGGAGCGATGATAGCAAGTTCGGGAGCAAAAGCCTTGATAGTAAGCTCAAAACGAACCTGGTCGTTACCCTTACCTGTACAGCCGTGGCAGATAGCATCTGCGCCTTCCTTCTTTGCGATTTCAACGATTTCCTTTGCGATGATGGGACGTGCGAATGATGTACCGAGGAGGTAATCCTTTTCATAAACTGCACCTGCCTTGAGTGTGGGCCAGATGTAGTCTGTGATGAACTTTTCTTTAAGGTCGAGAATGTAGAGCTTTGATGCACCTGTCTTGATAGCCTTTTCTTCAAGACCGTCAAGCTCTGTACCTTGTCCTACGTCACCTGAAACTGCAATAACTTCACAGTTGTTGTAGTTTTCTTTAAGCCAGGGAATGATGATTGATGTGTCAAGACCGCCTGAGTAAGCGAGAACAACTTTTTTAATATCTTTCTTATCCATTGTGAAAACCTCTTTTGTTTTTTTCTGTGATATATTATAATACCGTGCGACACATTTTGCAAGCCCCAAAAATATAAATAATTAAACAATTTTATGCATAAATATTGTATAAAACAACAAATTATACAGAATAATTGAATATTTATGCAACAGACCAATAATTCATACAACCCTGTCAGGGATATCTGTCTGCCCGAGAATATAATCAATTGAAACTGAATAATAATCAGCTAATTTCACAAGCACATCGGTCGGAATATCACGTTTACCGAGTTCATATCTCGAATAACATACCTGAGTACAACTGAGTATTTCTGCAATATCTTTCTGCAACAAATCCCTATCCTCACGAAGTTCACGCAATCTGTTATAAAACATATTCATCACCTGATTTCATCTGATATGTTTTATTATACAGAAACCAAAATGGTATATTGACTTATAAACCAAAATGGTTTATAATCATCACTGTATGACGCCAATCATAGAAAAAAAGTCACCGTATATACGATGACTTTAAATCAGAATTTGTCGGGTTCAATAACGTAGGGCGGCTTGCCCTCAAGCCGCCGATTTGTCGAAGACAAATTGGAAATCGTTAGATTTCCACATGTTGAACAAATTGATTACAATAAGAAACTCAATTGAACGGTG
>JAZSPR010000059.1:0-6501 GCA_045537555.1 Acutalibacteraceae bacterium
AGCTGTGCCAACTCTGCAAAATATTCCCCTACAACAACCTGCTTATCCAAAACTTTGGGTGTGGACTTTTTGGCCTTGGACTTTGTCTCTGCTTTCGGGGTAGAATCACCGAAAATTTCATCAAACGCTTCATCAGAAGCAGCAGTAGCTTTTTTGGTTGTTGCTTTGGGTGCGGATTTCGCTTTTGTCGTTTTTGTAATCTTTTGTGCAGTATCGCCGCCGAAGATGGCATCAAAATCATCATTGGAAGGCGTAGCAACCTTTGACGGAGAAGGCGCAGACTTTTTGGTCGTCTGTTTCTTCGTCGTGGAAGTCTTTTTGCTTGCAGGGGCTTCCATTTTTGTTTCCATACCGGGGATAGACACGGTATTGCCGAGAGCCTCCAGCTCCTTTTTAAGTGCGAGTGCCTTGTCTTTGTCAAGTCCCTTTGCTACGGTTGTCGGTGCTTTATCCACCATCCCTTTAGCTGCAGCGAGACCAAGACCCAGAGCACTACATAACGCTTTTGTGGTCTTTAGCTGTTGATTGCTGACCTTCTCTAAAACAACATCGTAAGTGTTCTTAGCTGCCATTATCATTTCCTCCTTATGCTTCTGCCTGAACAGAAGCGTTATCGTCAAAGGTATAGTCTTTTATCCATTCGATTGCTGGAGCATATCCCACTTCGGCGGCACCGGTGATCAAAGCGGCTGCCTCGTTCATATCCTGCCGACACTCTCGACCGAGCTGATAGCAGATGCCAAGCTGATACATCGCGTAGGGTTTGCCCATCTTTGCAGCTTTTATTAGTCTTCGCATTTTCTTGGACTTACTCACACGGTCGCCCTCCTTTATAACGAAATATGTTAAACCTCTTTTATAACATCCATCATTTCTCCGATATTACAATCCAATTTATCACAAATGCGAAGCAGAACATCAATAGACACCGGCTCATCCTTACGCATCTTGGTCAGCGTATTAGGCGCAATTTCAGCCAATTTTCTGAGATCCGCTTTGCTCATTTTTTTATCTACAAGTAACTTCCATAGTTTGTTGTAACTAACTTTCATAGCCATTTTGCAAATTTCCTTTCTTCTATAAAAGATTACAATTTATATTATAATACAATGTGTTCAATATTGCAAGAGACAATATTAACACAAAAGCAGACAATCGCACCACGATGCGATTGTCTGCTTCCTTGGCTTTATTCTGATTTTAAAAGTATATTAGTTTGCTATTCACAATTTCTGTGGCTCTGTTTCGGATATTATTCATTCGACCAATCCATGCCATTTGATTCTCAACTTTTAATGTTTCTGTTACGCCTTCTTTCTCTGCCATTTGTTTAGGGTGACGGGAATAAAACAAAACTGGTTTTTACAGGCTTATTTCCGTCAATACTTCGCTAAAGGGAGTCGTTTTATATCACTCAATTTTATTTTTTACTTCTTCTGCATTTTTTTCTGCCATATCAGCTTCAACATCGTATCCTCTGCTACGGTAGATATCTGCCATTTTCATATACTCGTTATAAGCCTTTTTGTATTCACCCATTTCATCATACAGACCGGCTTTACAGTCCATCTCATCGCAGAAGTATGTTCCGATTTCACCGGCTTTGTCGTAATACTCCAAGGCTTCATCATATTTTTTGAGTTTTTTTGCAATATCGCCGCCATGAATATATATTCGCCAATCATCAGGGAATTTTTTTATTGACTCTTTAAAAATACTGTAAGCTTCATCAAATTTTTCTGCCCAGATAAGAGCAATCAGAAGGTTGTCTGTTTCTCTCGGGTTGTAGGGATCGGCTTTTATCTTTTCTGCAAGCTCCGAAATAATTTCATCCTCTTTGTTAAGAAGAAAAAACATCCATATTCTCTGCATACAGGCAATCGCATAATTCTGAGGGTCATCATTCGGGTCGTCACTGACTGCTTTATCATACCACTCAACGGCAATGTCCCTGCAGTAGTTCATCATATACATATGTATCCAGGCGTAGAGCCATTTATCTTCTGTAGAAAGCTCACCGTTTTTCATAAGCTTTTCGTATTCTATACGGCAACGCATAAAGTCCTCAGGATCACGGGATTTCTCATAAACGGACGAAAGACGCTGTGCATAGTTATCGTAAGCAACAGAATTCTTTTTGTAAAAATCATCAACTGTCACTTCGTAAAGCATTGCGAGTTCGGGCAGAGTGAGAACATCAGGCAGGGTTGTTCCGCACTCCCAACGGGAAACAGTCTGCGGATTCACATTCAGTTTTTCTGCAACCTGCTCCTGAGTCAGCCCCTTTGCAACACGGAATTTTTTAAGATTATCGCTGAATATTTTGTTCATCGTTTTCACCTTTTTCAGTTTTTTGAAGCTTCTGTCATGATTATATCACATAAAACATGATTTGATAAGGTCTTATTTTATGAACAAACTCTTGATTTATGTATAGCAGATGCAGATTTGATTTCAATTTTTTCAGTTATCATATGATAAAATAGGGGTAAATTCACTTTACCACAGAGAATAACAATAAAAGCATTTACATACAAAGAACACGAAAATTTTAGTTTACGGACAAGCCGAAGCCGGAGATGAAAGTACACTTCACAAAGCTATCACTTACGGCAAGCTTGTAAATGGTGTAGATGTCTGTAAGTTCGGAAAACAATGGGTTGTTTCAATGTCTGCAATTAAAAGAGAGTATGGCGAACCCGTAAGAAATTGAATAAATTATAAAAAAATACCACATCCAAAGCAGAGGATCACTTCCCTGTTTTTTCATACATTAATTATTCTCTCATATAAATTATTGAGGTGTTTGTATGAAGATTTTATCTGTCAAATTAAAGTCGGTTATAATTACGATGGTTGTTATACTTTTAGTTGTTTTCGGAATATTTTTAACTGCTCACACGCTGTCTGATGCTGTTTCGGGTGAGGCGAGGATGATACCGATTTACAATGTTGACACGGATGAAAACAAGGTTGCAATTACATTCAACTGTGCTGTGGGAAACAGTGATATTGATTCAATTCTGGCAACGCTTGATAAATATAATGTCAAAGCAACATTCTTTCTTTTAGGCTTATGGGCTGATGATTATATGGAAGAAGTACAGAAAATTTATGATGCAGGGCACGAAATCGGCAATCACGGTTATTCACACAAGGATTTACCGACTATGAATTATGAAGATATTCTGCTTGATATTCAGAAATACAATGAGACAGTCAGAAATATAACGCGTCACTCTCCCACCCTCTTCCGTGCACCGTCAGGCAATTACGATAACAAAACCATCTCTGCCGCTGAAAATCTCAGCTTGGTAACAATTCGATGGGATGCAGAACCACAGGCAACGGTTGGAAATGGCTGTATATAGGGAGTTCTGTGCGACAGATTAAGAAAACCATCGGCCTGTCACCGATGGTTTTCTTGTTAATGTGAACTTTTATTTATAAGGGCCGTCAGTTCAAAACGGGAATGAACATCGAGCTTTCTGTAAATATTTTTTGTATGGTCGTTGACGGTATGAGGTGAAATAAAAAGTATTTTTGCAATATCGCCGTTACTGTAACCTGCAGCAATCAGGTCTGCAACCTCGAGTTCCCTTTTTGAAAGCTCCGACAATACCGATGCACTATCGGAAATCTGTACTGTGACGGCATCTCCTGTTACGGTATCTTTATTTTCAACAATTATTTCTTCTGTAGTAAATTCCGGCTGAACAGGTTTTCTTTTAATCGTATAAAGGAAAATCGGCTCAATATACATATAAACAAGCACAAGAATTACCATTATTACAGCATATGCAAGATAAAGCATCGTCGGCATTTCACGAAAAAGCTCAACCATACTGCTCTGAACAAGGACCGCAACAAGTGCCAGGCCTATGGTTATGGGAGCAAGATATTTTGAAGGATACGTCTTCATCAATACATTGATGTAAAGAGGAAGCATCTGACAGGACACCATGCCGATACCTATAAGCATACATGCTACATAAGAAAGAAAAGGCACATAAGTTGACACATACATAAGAAGAAAACCGATTACACCGAAACAGATACAAAGATTGATTGAACGGAAAGGATGAATATCCGCCTTTTTATAAAGGAAATATATAAATATACTGGCTATCGCATCGGCAAGATATGTAATAAATACACCATGTGTCACTTCACCTGATATTGCCGGTCCTGAAACCGCCATAAGCGCACTGACAAACACAAGAATGAAGGTACCCGCAAGAAGCTTTGTCGGCGATGTCATATTATCGCTCTTTTTTACGTAAACAGGTACACTTTCACTGTCTGCCGGCAGTCTGAAGCTGAAAAATATTATCAATGCGATAATGATAACACAGACAATTCTGAAAACAGGGAATGTAATGTGAAGAAAATCGTTCTGGACGGCGGCAATCAGCACTAATGACACTCCGTATGCAGCTGTCAGATGTGTGATTGCATTTTCTTCAGAGAAATAATTGACTATAATGAATGTTTCAAAGCCTATCATAAAGCAGCATAAAAATGTCTGCAGATATATAAGGATTTCAAGCACGGAATCCGGAAAAGGAATAAACAGCCCCACAGCGGAAAGGAATGCCACGATAAGACTGATTCGCTCAGCCCAGACAACCTTTTTCGGCAGAAATATCATAAAGCAGATTGAACAAACATAGCTCACGGCAATAACGCTTGCTATATTATCAAGAGAAACAGGCAAAGGAGTTCTGCCGTTTATAGTAAGTGCGGGACCCATAAAATAGATAAATCCCATCTGCCAGAAACAAAACATTGAAAAGCAAAGAAGTATAGGAAGAGAATACTTTTTTATTTTTTTCTGATTACTCTCAATTATTGAATTTTTCATAAATACTCATCCTTTTTGTATAAATCCCCTGTATTTTTGGGTAGTTTTACTGAAAACCCCTTGATTAAGGGATGGAAAAATGCCTAAAAATTCCATATCATAAAGATGATGTCAGTTAATATTTCACAAGCATTATATCAAACTCTTATTTTTATTTCAATATCGAATATAAAAAAACTGCCATTATGGGCAGTAAAACTATCAATAAAATCCGGAGGGATGTTTTCTATGGATGAAAATAATAATCTGAATTTTTTTGACTACTGCAACCTTGCAAAACAGGAATACAGGCACCTTATTGAAAAACACCCCGAACTGTCGGAACTTTCACCAAGGGAGATGGAAGTCTTTGAAAAACTTCTGTCAGACAAAACTCTTTCCGAAATAGCAGAAGAACTGTTCATCACATATTCTTCCGTTCATTTTCATTGCAAAAACATCTACAAAAAAATAAATGTATCAAGCAGAAAACAGTTTTTAATAAAATATAAAGACCTATAAAGGAGGCAGGAATTATGGGCTTTTTAGAAAGAGCAATCCGAAAGGGCATCCGTGAGGGTGTCGGCAAAGCGGTGGGCGATGCAATTTCAAAGGCAATTGAACCCACAGCAACAAATTTTGCAAACAAAGCGGCAGAACATCTCGACAATGCAACAAATAATGCCGCAGCACAGCAGCGAACACCGTCAGGATTTGAAAATGCATTTTCAAATCTTGAAAGGGCGGCACAGAACTATACAACGGAGATGAGCAAAAACTTAAAAATCTGCCCTGTCTGCGGTAAAGGGGCAACGGCTGAAAAGAGTTTTTGTCCCGCATGTGGCGAAAAACTCCCTGAAAAGACAGTTGCCGAAGGTGCAGTATGCAATTCATGCGGAAAACAGAATCCCGTCGGCACAAAATTCTGTACCGATTGCGGTGCAAAACTCCCCTCTGCTATAGAAGAAGAGACTGCACAGAAAATAAAAGACGATAACGTTATCGCTCAATGGAGTAATCTTCTTGATGTTTATCCTGTATGGAACTGCGGCGGAAAGAATTACAACATTGAAGATTACGGCGACCATATAATGTTTTCGGCAGATTTTGAAAACAATGACTACGCCGCAAGAAATGCAGTTGAGCAATACAGACAGCTTCTTCTTCAGAACGGCTTCCGTCAGGCAGGTCAGTATCCTGCTCCCGAGCATCTTTACAAGAAAATTGACGGTGTCTGCTATCATGTTGATACTGAGCATTGTTTTGAAGGCGACAGCGATTGCCCCTGCATTTATTTCCTTACGGGCGAACCCACAGGCGGTTTCGATTATGTAAAGCCCGAACCGAAAAAACCACTCGGTTTCAAAGATCTATTTAATTTCTGAGGAGGTCAGAGCAATGAAAAAAACTTTATCTTTTATTTTGTCATTAATTATGGTTATGAGTATTCTGCTTTCGGCACCGATAAGCATTTCGGCAGCAGATGATGAAATCCCCACCCTTGCAGAGGGTCCTGAAATCAAGATGATAGCACTTGCTGACAGAGATTACACACAGGCAACGGTCTACTACGAAAACACTCAGGACGCACTGAAGCTCGGCATGGATATGTCTAAGTATGCAAGCACCACAGACTATCTCATAGACAACTACGGCTT
>JAZSPR010000092.1:0-8634 GCA_045537555.1 Acutalibacteraceae bacterium
ATGGCTACGATCCGACTTAGCTCCTTGAGCATGGGAATAAGATGCTCTGTTGCATACTCTTCGGGATTTTTGAGATAGAGCGGATGGAACCACTCATAAACTGAATGATAAACACCGAATTTAACCTTTGTGCCTTCACAGGCTTCGCTGAGTTCCTTGCAGAAATCTCTGTGAGGACCAACATCAACGCTGTTCCAGTTCCATGCATACTTTGACTTGTAAAGGCAGAAGCCGTCGTGATGCTTTGAAACAAGGTTCATATATCTTGCACCTGCATCTTCAAAAAGAGAAATCCAGTCTTTTGCATTAAAATTCTCAGCCTTGAACATATTTACAAAATCTGCATATTTAAAATCGGGACCGTATGTTTTCTGATGATATTCATAATACTGCTTGTCAACGGGAGATTCCTTTTCCACATCACAGTGACAGCCGTACCATTCAGCATAGTGACCGTGAGGTGCGTATGCAGGCACGCTGTAAAGTCCCCAATGAATGAAAATACCGAACTTTGCATCTTCAAACCATTCGGGTACAGGTCTTGAATTAATTGATTCCCAGTTATTTTCGTACTTCATATTAATTCTCCTTTATATAGGCTTCAAGTCTGTAGATAGGCTGACCTAAATCTGTGAAGCGTTTTTCGTATTCTGTCATAATGTTGCCTTCAAAACTGCTGTTGTGAAGGTCGAGTGATACATTTTTCATTGCAAAACCGTTCTGTGAAAACTGCTCGATTGAATATTCAAACAGAATAACATTGTCGGTTTTCTGATGTATTTCTGCACCTTTTTTCATCATCTGACGGTAGATATTTAAAAATCTGCCGTCTGTAAGTCTGTGGTGTGCATATTTTTTCTTGGGAAAGGGGCAGGAGAAGTTGAGATAAATCCTCTCAATGCTGTCATCGGGGATGTATTTGGGCAGATACTCCGCACGGCATTGCATGAAGTAAACGTTTTTAAGCCCTTCATCCTTTACCTTTTTTGCAGCCATATAGATGACATTGGGGTTTACTTCAACCGCAATATAGTTTATATCGGGATTGCGTTTTGCAAGCTCGCACACAAACTGACCTTTTCCGCATCCTATTTCAATCTGCATAGGATTGTCGTTGCCGAAAATACCTTTGAAATCAAGATATTCTTTCTTTTCTGCAGATGTCACATAGTTGGGGTCATCGGAATGAAGCACAGCTAAAATATCCGATACAGATTCCATTTTTTCTGCAAGATTTTTCTTTTTTCTCATTCTCATAAGTCTATCTCCATATATGAAAGTTCGTAATTTTCCGTAACGGGATTTTTATGTTTATAGTCGCAGTAAACGACTCTGTTTTCGCTGTAAAGTATCGCACAGGCAGTTTTTCCGCCAAGCTTCATATTCTCGGAAAGATGTTTTTTTATGCGTTTGAGTCTGTTGTCGGGAATTTTCAGACATTCGGGGATAATTCCTGTCGGGTTTGAACTGAGTCTGTCGCAGACGAGCATGTCACGAAGCCTCGTTTTGTCTGTTTTTCTGCCGAAAAAATTATATACCAGAGAGATATATTCGTCAAGAGAAATATTTCTTTTATCCTCCGTAAATCTACCGAAGGATTCAAACAGCTCAAAGGGGTCAAAATTACATTCATTAACGAGATATTCAAGTGTTCTTCTGAATCTTCCGCTGTTATAAAGACGGTCAACGGCATCTTCTGCGAAATGTATTGTCTGCAAAGCTTCTTCACTCAGACAATCGGTTGAAATGACTTCATAGGGGGCTTCTGAATGATAAAGACAGCCGAAATCAGCACTTTTTTCACAAAGTTCGCTTCCGTGAAGAAGTTTGAGAAAACCGAGTTGGAGCATGTGGGGTTTCAGTTCAAAAAGTCTGTTGAAGCTGTTTCTGAAAGACTCGATATCTTCATAAGGCAGACCTGCTATAAGGTCGGCGTGGATATGCATATTACCTGCCGAAATAAGCTCCTTTATTGTGTTTTCGAGCTTCCCGGTGTCGGGATTTCGGTGTACTGCCCTGAGCGTATCGGGATTGAAGCTCTGAAGTCCCACTTCAAGCTGAAACAGTCCTGCAGGGGCAGATTGCAGCAGATTCAGAGTGCTGTCTTTGAGTGTTCCGCCGGCAATTTCAAAATGGAAACAGACATTGTGAGGGATTTCTTTGCCGTAATTGTCAATGATAAAAGAAATTATTTCGTTTGCTCTGTCTTCCTTTGCATTGAACGTTCTGTCAATGAATTTAACCGTCTGAGTTCCGCTGTTTGCAAGAAGAATTATTTCTCTTTTTACTCTTTCAATGTCAAAAAGAACAAGTTTTCCGCATCTGCCCGAAAGACAGAAAGCGCACGAAAAAGGACAGCCTCTTGAAGCTTCAATATAGGCAATTCTGCCGCCCAGTGATTTGAAATATTCGTCGCAATAGGGGGACAACGGTTCATTATCCGAAACAACAGGCTCTGAGATAATTATATTGTCATTTTCTCTGAAACAGAGTCCTTTTACATCTGAAAAATCACCGTTTTCTGAAATACGGTTCAGAAGGGCAGGGAAGCTTTCATCACCTTCGCCCGAAAGAACGAAATCGACAAAGCTGTAATTTTTAAGAATAAAATCCGCATTGTAACTGACTTCGGGACCGCCGAAAACTATCAATGCACCCGTTGAGTTTTTTATTTTTTCTGCAATTGTTTTTACAAGTTCAATATTCCAGATATAACAGCTGAAAGCATATAAATCAGCCTTTTCTTCAATAAGGCGGGAAATAATTTTTTCCGTCTTTTCATTTACCGTGCTTTCAATAACTTTTGCAGTTATTTCTTCATTGCAAAAAGCCCTTACCCCGGAGTAAAGGTACCACGGGGCAAGAGATGAATGAATATATTTTGAATTGAGCATTGAAATTACGGTTTTCATAGAAGTTTTTTTATTTTATTTCAAGCACATGAATATCGTTATCATCGATGGATAGCGAAATTTCAAGTGTGCCTTTGAATCTTTCGTTAAAATGAATTTCTTTACCGTCAAGTGAAACGGTATAGGTCTTGTTTTCGTCGTCATTCATAGTTGCAATAACGGTGAAATTCTTTTTATCGCCGAAATGAGTGATTTCCGCTCTTAAAGAAGTGTTGTCTGTATTGAAATGCTGAGAATCAATCCATGTGTCAAAGCCTGTGTTGAATGTGCCGGCTTTATGGTATGCATTTGCCCACATTGTAATGGGGGTGGAAAGACCACCGAAGTTATGGAACCAACCACCTCGTCCCGTTACGACATTGACCATTTCAAATGTGTAATATGAGTAATCAACTTCTCTTTTCCAGACATTAAGGGCAAGTTGTGCAATTTTGTATGCAAAATCGGTTTCAGCCGAATCGAGCATTGCTTTCCATATAAACCACTGATGCGGAAACCATACGTTGCCGTTCCAGTAGCCGTTGACCATGAAGTATCCTGCAGTCATATCGACAGCACTTATTCCGTAGGGAGAAAGCATTTCTTTTTCATTTTTAAGGTGAGAAAGAATTCTTTCCTGCTGTTCATCATTGCATACGCCTGCAATAATCGGGTAAATACCGTCAAGCCCCTTGTTGCAGTTTTCACCGTCTTCTGTTCTCATAATGCCTGTTGGGTTATAGTCCGTATCGTGGAGAACATAGCCGTAATAACCGCATTCGTCGTCCCATGAATATTTGTTGAGGGCATCGGTAACTCTTTTTATGTCAGCTTCATATTTTTCAACATCTTCTGAAAGTCCGATTTTTGATGCTGTCATTGAAAGAATTTTTGCCGAGCGGATAAGTTGAGAAGATGAAATAACGGGTGCTGCTGTATCACGTACATTTCTGTTCATCATTTCAACCTGAGCGGGATAATCGTCCATTCCGCTTGATGAATAGAAATAGTCATAAGTTGTTGTAAGTCCGCTTCTGAATTTTGCTGTTGTTGAGCCTTTTACCCTGCCTGCAAGGAACTCATAATAGTGTCTGAGTTTCGGATAAAGAGAAAGAAGTGCTGTTTTATCGTCCGCCTTTTTGAGCATTTCAAGATAGAGATACATCTGTACAGGTACGGGTGAACCGTGATGAAGAAATGCATAATCGGGATTATTTTCATCTGTAATGTATGTTTCAAGGCTGTATTTTGCAAAATTCGGAGCATAATCATTCATTCCCAGTCCTATAAAGCCCGAATCCCATGTGTAAAGGCAATCCCAACGCTTACCGGGAGTATGATGGATAATATATTCACCGTGTTTATAAATCGGATAAACAGCATTTATCATGACGGTTGATTTATGAATTTCGCAACTGAGTTCGTATTTTTTTCCCTCTTTATTGAGTGTGACGGGATAAAGTTCTTTTGTTCTTTCAAAATAAATTGCTTCGTATTCTTCAACTGAAAGGTAATCTGTTTCACCTTTTGAAATAACTGCATATTCAATATGTTCGGAATTAGGGGCAATAAAGAGCGTATGAACTATTACATTTCTGAAAAAACCTTCATCGCTGTGCTTTCTTGAAAATGCGCCTGTAAAGCTTTCCGTAACATCGTCAAAAGTGACATCCGAATTGGAAAGTCTTGCAGTCATGCAGTCTTCAAGAGCACCAGTTTCAATATTTCTGAAACGTGTATTGTCATTGAAAGTTCTCAGAGTGAAAACACCGTCAACACCTTTGTATTCACATGAATCAACATAACCTGTCTGAGCTTTTTCACACTTGTTGTCGGGTGTGAAATCATAGGGAGTCATTTCTGTGACAATTTTATCAGTATCAGCTTTTTCACAGATGCAGAAGAAGTCAAATTCAGCCGCACCTGTGCCTTTTGCTTTCAGTTCAAGCGAAAACTTACCTTTTGCAAGTTTTCCCAAATGGATAAAAAGTGTTTTCAGGTCATCTGTCGGCGGGAATGCAACTTCAGAACCGTTGATGAAGAAAACGGCTGTGTTTGTGCTGTTTTTAAGGTTTACACCTACCATTTCACCCTGAATATATTCAATGTCGCTTGTTCTGTATCTTACGGCAAGAACAGCATCGGAATAATCATTTGCACAATTGATTGTGAATGATGCGTTGTCACCCTCTGTTGCACCGAAGGGCGGAAGATATCTGTGAGGCATATGCCATTTGCCGGCTCTGTCACCGAGACCGAAACCGTCAACAAAACGGTTGTCGGCAAATTCTCCCTTTTTAAATCCGTCAGCATTCTGTTCATCCCACGGACGTGTTACAGCATATGTGTATGAATCATAATCTCTTGCGTCAAGATATTCACATTTTTCGGGTAATGAAAGAGCACAGTATGAAGGTGTGGGATATTCAATAGAACTGAAATAATTTACAAGACAGTTCTGTGTAAGCTCTGAATTGTTGACAAAGTGAGTTCTTACAAGAGTGCTTTCGTCTGAAAGACGGACGTATGATACTTCGGCATAGACTTTGTCTTTCCATTCAAGATCGTGACGGTATGTATATATTGAATAGTCTGCAGAACAATGCCACGGATGACATCCCGAAGGCAGGGTAACATTCGGTACCTTTATGTCTCCGCCGAAAATGGCAGGAACCGTTGTGAAATCAAAACGGACACCTTTTGTAAAATTATGGTCGGCAATGCGTGAAAGCCCCATATATTTTTTTCCGTAGGGACCCCATGCGGGAAATACTTTTGAATATTTCATAGCAGTAATTCCTTTTTATTTTTTCTTTATTTTAACATAAGAAAAAATTGTGTTCAATAGCAAATAATAAAATTATCTTGCAATAAAACATATTATATGATAAGATTTATAATAGGATAATTTCGATTGGAGATTTATAATGAAAAAACTCAATAAAATAACACCTATCCCGAAATCACACGAAATATTATGGTGGGTATGCCGCGGCATAATGGTTGCATTCTCTGTTTACGGTATTCTTAACGGCTCTGTAACAATGTTCCTTATGGGACTTTTCTCGGTTGCATTTTCGCATCTGTGGGATATGTTCCAGCTTTTCGGCGGAAAGTCATTCATAACAAGAGTTGATTTCATGGCACAGACATTCCTCAATCTCTTTGTGACATATTCGCTCGGTGTATATCTTCTCAACACAAGAACAAACATACATTTCTTTGATATTCTTTCACACGCGGCATCTGGCTTTATTGCAACATGGTTTGCCTATGATTTTGCAGTTGTTTTTCAGGGTAAAAAGAGACATTTAAGTCCTGCACTCGCATCATTCTTTGCTCTTACATTCTCAATGTTCATAGCAGTTGCATGGGAGCTTTACGAATTCACAATGGACAGGGTTTACGGCTATCAGCTTCAGACATCACAGCTTCTGTCAGAAATCGGTCTCAGGGACACAATGGAAGACACAATCTGCTGTGTTGTCGGTTCTGTTATAGGTATGTTTCTTGTTGCATTCTACCGTAACGGTATTATCGGAAAAAACAGAAAAGAACTCAGAGCTCAGGTTGTTGCACGTTCAAAACAGGACAGAAAAGAAGAGCTTGAATTCCTCGGAATTGAAGATAACAAGAAATAATTCAATATTAATTTAAGCACAGTCGGTTATTATCGTTATAAAAGGAGGAATTACAATGAGAATACTTATTGTTGAAGATGAATATTCGCTTGCAGATGCCGTTACTGCGATACTCAAAAAAGAGCAGTATTTTGTTGACGCCGTATATGACGGCAGAGACGGACTTGACTATGCATTAAGCGGTATTTATGACCTGATTCTTCTTGATATAATGCTTCCCAAAATGAACGGTCTTGATGTGCTTAAAGAAATAAGAAAAAACAATATATCCACACCCGTTATGCTTCTTACCGCAAAAAGCGAAATTGACGATAAAATCAAAGGGCTTGACTGCGGAGCGGACGACTATCTTACAAAGCCTTTCAACAAAGGTGAACTTCTTGCACGTGTAAGAGCGCTTACAAGAAGAAAGGGTGAGATTCCTTCAAACGAACTCACTTTCGGAGACATTGTTCTCAATCAGAGCACTTATGAACTTTCATGCGGTACTCTGAGCGTAAAACTCGGTGCAAAAGAATTCAGAATTATGCAGATGCTTATGTTTGCCCCGAAAAACATTATTTCAAAGGATGAATTCATTGAAAAAATATGGGGTTATGACAGCGAGGCTGAATATAACAGCATCGAAGTTTATATCTCATTCCTGAGAAAGAAGCTTGGCGCAATCAAATCAACCGTTCAGATAAAGGCATCAAGAGGTATAGGTTACTATATTGAGGAACATAAAGAATGAATATGATTAAAAAGACCCAGTATAAGTTTATAGCGATAACACTCTGTGCGTTATCGCTTGTTCTTGCGCTTATACTGGGTATTCTTAATTTGTGTGTCTATGCGGCAATCATTTTTACGGGAAGAGAAAATATTGAACTTATAAAAGATCGCCGCGGTTTTATATATTCGGAAGAAGAATTCGGTGATTATCCCGTAAATCCCGATTTCGATTTTGAAAATATGGTAAATCCGGGCAGTAAAGTCGCATACATGTATGTAAGATTGAATAATAAAGGTGCGTCATCGCCTTTTATTACAACAAACATGAGTGATACTTATTCTGCTGATGAGATTTATTATATCGCAGATATTCTCAGAAAATCGGGAGTTGATAAGGGCATTTATCACAGCCTTATGTACGAAGTTGTTGATGACGGACTTTATACCGTTGTTATTGTTATAGATGTTTCTGCCGACCTTGCACTTATGCAGAGTGTTTTCAGAATTTCACTTGTGACGATTATCTGCAGTCTTGTTTTTGTTTTCATTTTCTCATATTACCTTTCAAAATGGGCAATTAAGCCCGTAAAAACGGCATTTGAGAATCAGAGAAGATTTATTTCGGATGCAAGCCATGAGCTGAAAACTCCTCTTACGGTTATTTCGGCAAATGCAGATGTTCTTGAATCTGAAATCGGTGAAAACAAATGGCTTGAAAACATAAAATCTCAGTCCGTGATTATGTCTTCACTTGTTTATGACCTTCTCGACCTTGCAAAAATGGATGAAACAAAAGAACAGCTTGTTTTTTCGGAATTTGACCTGAGCTCTGTTGTGTTGAGTAAATCACTTGAATTTGAATGCACGGCATTTGAAAGCGGAAAGACTTTTGAACAGAATATAACTGAAAATATCCGTTATACGGGCAATGAAGATTCAATAAAGCATCTTGTTACAATCCTTATTGATAATGCAATCAAGCATTCCAATGAAAACGGAATTGTCCGTGTTGCACTTACAAAAGCCGGTAACAAGAATATCTTTCAGGTTTATAACACCGGTAACGGAATAAAGAACAGCGAAAAAGACAAGATTTTTAACCGATTCTACAGAAGTGATGAATCAAGGTCGAAAGTCACGGGAGGTTACGGACTCGGACTTTCAATTGCAAAATCTATTGTTGATGCCCATAAAGGCACAATCTCCGTAGACGGTGAAGAAAATAAGTGGATAAGCTTTACGGTAGTACTTTAAATCAGAATTTGTCGGGTTCAATAACGTAGGGCGGCTTGCCCTCAAGCCGCCGATTTGTCGAAGACAAATTGGAAATCGTTAGATTTCCACATGTTGAACAAATTGATTACAATAAGAAACTCAATTGAACGGTG
>JAZSPR010000118.1:0-31287 GCA_045537555.1 Acutalibacteraceae bacterium
TTGAAAAGGAGTAATACGAATGGCTAAACAGGTTATTTACGGCGAGGACGCAAGAAAAGCTCTCCTTGCAGGTATTGATAAGCTCAGCAATACAGTTAAAATCACACTCGGCCCCAAGGGCAGAAACGTAGTTCTTGATAAGAAATACGGTGCACCTCTCATCACAAATGACGGTGTTACAATCGCAAAGGAAATCGAGCTTGAAGACCCCTTTGAAAATATGGGTGCTCAGCTTGTAAAGGAAGTTGCAACAAAGACAAACGACGTTGCAGGTGACGGTACAACAACTGCTACACTTCTTGCTCAGGCTCTCGTTACAGAGGGTATGAAAAACGTTGCAGCAGGTGCAAACCCCATGGTAGTCAAGAAGGGTATTCAGAAGGCTGTTGCAGCTGCAGTTGAAGCTGTAAAGGCTAACTCAAAGCCCGTTGCTACAAGCGATGATATCGCAAGAATCGCTACAATTTCATCAGCTGATGAAACAGTCGGCAAGCTTATTGCAGAAGCTATGGAAAAGGTTTCAGCTGACGGTGTTATCACAGTTGAAGAATCAAAGACAAGCGAAACATCATGTGATGTTGTTGAAGGTATGCAGTTTGACAGAGGCTATATCTCACCCTACATGGTAACAGACACAGACAAGATGGAAGCTGTTATTGACGATGCTTTCATTCTCATTACAGATAAGAAGATTTCAAACATTCAGGAAATTCTTCCTCTTCTTGAACAGCTTGTTCAGGCAGGCAAGAAGCTCGTTATCGTTGCAGAAGATGTTGAAGGCGAAGCTCTTTCAACTATCCTTGTAAACAAGCTCCGTGGTACATTCACTTGTATCGCTGTAAAGGCTCCCGGCTTCGGTGACAGAAGAAAAGAAATGCTCAAGGATATCGCAATCCTTACAGGCGGTGAAGTTATCACTTCTGACCTCGGTCTTGAACTCAAGGATACTCAGCTTACACAGCTCGGTCGTGCAAAGCAGGTCAAGATTACAAAGGAAAACACAATCATCGTTGACGGTGCAGGCGATGTAGCAGAAATCAAGGGCAGAATAGGTCAGATCAAGTCTCAGATTGCTGAAACAACATCAGATTTCGACCGTGAAAAGCTTCAGGAAAGACTTGCAAAGCTTTCAGGCGGTGTTGCAGTTATCCATGTAGGTGCTGCTACTGAAATCGAAATGAAGGAGCAGAAGCTCAGAATTGAAGACGCTCTTGCAGCTACAAAGGCAGCTGTTGAAGAAGGCTACGTTGCAGGCGGCGGTATCGCACTTCTCAATGCAGCTCCCGCAGTAAAGGCTCTTCTTGACGAAACAACAGGCAATGAAAAGACAGGTGTTGCTATCGTTCTCAACGGTCTTGAAGCTCCTATCAGACAGATTGCGGCTAACGCAGGTCTTGAAGGCTCAGTTATCATCGACGGAATTCTTCGTTCAGGCAAGACAGGTTACGGCTTCAACTTCGCAACAGAAGATTACACAGATATGGCTGAAGCAGGTATTCTTGACCCCACTAAGGTTACAAGAAGCGCTCTTCAGAATGCATCATCAGTTGCAGCAATGGTTCTTACAACAGAATCTCTCGTTGCCGATAAGCCCGACCCCGCAGCAGATGCAGCTCAGGCAGCAGCTATGGCGGCAGCAGCTCAGGGCGGCGGAATGTATTAATTCAATGTACAATTTACAATTCAATGTATAAAATTAACGCAGACATTTCGGTGTCTGCGTTTTTTCGTCTTTATTTATTAATTTCAGGATTATCTGTTCTGCCTGTTAGGTAATCTATGCTTGTGTTGTAATAATCAGCTAATTTTATTATAAGTGAAAGCGGGATTTCCCTTTCACCACGTTCATATTTTGAATAAAGTGACTGGTCGCAGTTGATTATTGCAGAAATCTGCTTTTGTGTAAGGTCGTTGTCTTCACGCATATCACGAATTCTTAAATTCATACTATCACCGAAAAAATTATACAATAGGACAAATATTCCTATTGACATTTAGGACTAATAGTCCTATAATTTAAAATACAGGAACTTGTTATGCAGATTTTTGACTTAAAAATAAAATTGTATTGATTTTAGGGACAGATAATGCTAAAATTGTGTTAAAGTAATTTTTTGTAAAAGGAGAATTATCTATGAAAAAATCAATTTCCATTGTGCTTGTGTTATCAATAATCGCAGGTCTTTTTGCAATGTGCGGTGTAACTGCATTTGCAGAAGAAAATAATATTCTTGATTACATCACTTATGAAATAGATGATTATTACGGAGGAGTTGTAATAACGAGCTGCGATCCTTCAATCAGCGGTGATGTTGTAATTCCAAACACAATTGAAGGACAGCCCGTAAAAGTAATTGATATGTATGCTTTTTCTGATTGTGACGGCATTACATCAGTTTATATTCCTGAAAATATCATAGAAGATGATGAGCTTTTTAATTTCTTTTACGGTGGATTTGGTCTGAATGTTGAAAAATATATAGTTGACGAAAATAACAGCTATTATTTTAGTGATGATGACGGTATTGTATATAACAAAGATAAAACAAAATTAGTGAAATACCCTTGTGGTAAGGATAATACTGAATATGCTATACCTGACAGTGTTAACAGAATAGGAGCAGGAGCATTCATGTACTGTTCTTCACTGATTAATGTAACAATTCCCGATAGTGTAGAGAATTTAGAGCCTCAGGCATTTTTGAATTGTTCTTCACTTGAGAACATAGAAATCACTGACAGTGTAAAATATATGGATTATGGTATGTTTACAGGTTGCACATCGCTTAAAACTGTTGTGATTGGCGATGGTGTAAAGAGTCTGTATAGTTCATTTGAATATTGTATCAGCCTTGAAACTATAGAGATTGGAAGCAGTGTAGAAGAGCTTGATTCTTTCGCCTTGCTTCCTTCTCTTAAAAGTATAACAGTAGCTGAAAATAATCCCAATTATTCAAGTGTTGACGGATATCTGTTAAGCAAAGACGGCACAAAACTTATTACTTATCCTATGGGTAAAGGTTCTTCTTGCCAACTTCCTGATTGTGTTACAACCATTTACATGACATCCATCGTTTCTTATTTTCTAAAAGATATTGATCTTACCGGAATCAGTGAAATTGAAGAAATGTCGTTTTACGGTGCTTTTGGACTTGAAAGTGTTGAGATTCCCGAAACAATGGGAACTCTGAAAACTATGACATTCCTTGATTGTTACAACATGAAAGATGTGTATGTATATAATCCGGATATGGTCTTTGAAGATTACAGTGTCGGATATATGGTATACAGAATAACAATTGATGTTGATGAGTTTACGGAATTATATAAAGGACGGGTCAACAGTAAATCATATGAAGAGGAACAAATGTATCAGAATCTTATTGATGCGGCAATTGTTTATGATGATAATCTGTACCCGATGGAAAACTTCACAATCCACGGCTATGCAGGCAGTACAGCTGAAACATATGCAAATGAAAACGGCTTTAAGTTTGTTCCTATCTGTAAGCATAATTATGTTGACACGGTAATCACTCCTGCAACATATACACAGTCAGGTGTGGGCGGTATGGTCTGCGAGCATTGCGGTGATGTTCAGAGTACCTACGAAATCCCCATGCTTGAAATTGAAGACAGTGAAGAAGAGAAAGATGAAGATACAGGCGTATCGGTTATTTTCCCTGACGGAACATTTGACGAGGATGCGGAAATTGAAATAACACCAGTTGAAGAGGGCGAAGCATATAAGCTTATCAGCCACAAGCAGGGGAATTACAAGGTTACAATGTTTGACATCAATGTGACAGTTGACGGTCAGAAGGTACAGCCCAACGGTACTGTTCTTGTGAAGATTCCTCTTCCAAAGGGATATAATCAGAACAAGTGCGTTGTATATTATGTCGCAGACGACGGCACAATGGAAGAGCTGAAAACATATCACCTGAAAGACGGATATGTTTACTTTGAAACAGACCACTTCAGCTATTATGCAGTTATTGAAGATGTTGAAGAGAACGAAAATGTTCCCGATGAAGAGCTTTCATTTATTGAAAAAGTGATTGCAATTATCAATATGATAATTGACTTCTTTAAAAAGATTTTTTGTATAGCTTAAAAAATATCACCGACACTTTTCGTAAGTGTCGGTGAATTTTTATGCTTATTTTAGCCCGGAGGCCATGTGAAGTCTCTGCCTGAGAGGAGGTGAAAATGAAGGTGTTTCACTGTCTGACCTGCGCTGTCGCCACAGTTTGTGACAACTCTGAAGCCGTCTGAAAGTCCTTTTTCTTCGGCAATCTTTGCGGCAACTTCAAAAATGTGAGCTACAACCTTTGAATTGTCGGCATTGATATCTGCGGCAGAAGTGATGTGTTCTTTTGGTATGATGAGTACATGCACGGGAGCCGCAGGGGCTATGTCATTGAATGCATATACAGCATCATCTTCATATACTTTTGAAGAGGGGATTTCGCCCTTTACTATTTTACAAAAAAGACAATCGTTCATTTCTGTCACCTCTTATTTAAGGAAAGAAGATGCGATTTCAGTTGATTTTGCAACAGCTTCTGAAACCTTTGTGATATCCTTACCGCCGGCCATAGCGCTGTCGGGCTTGCCGCCGCCTGAACCGCCTGCAATCTTTGCAATTTCTCTTACGATGTTACCTGCGTGAGCACCCTTTGCAATTGCACCCTTACCGCACATACAACCGAAAGAAACTGTTCCTTTTTCTTTTACAACTGATGCGACAATCATAATGATGTCATCGCCGAAATCTTTTGCTGAGTCGAGAACGCTTCTTACCTTTTCTGCTCCGCCTTCGCCGATGTCTGATGCAATAATCTTGATGCCGTTAACTTCTGTAGCATTGTCAAGAAGTGAAGCTGACTGAGCTTTTGCAATCTGAGCCTTGAGAGTTTCGATTTCTTTATCTTTTGCTTTGAGTTCAGCGGCAACCTGCTGAGCTTTGTTTGCAAGAAGTGAACCTACGCTTGCTTTGAGAGCATCAGCGGCATTGCGGATGATTTCATTCTTATCATCAATATATTTAATGAAATTCTTTCCTGTAACAGCCTGAATTCTTCTTACACCTGCGGCAACAGATGATTCCGAAACAATCTTGAAAAGACCGAGCTTGCCGGTGTTGTCAACGTGTGTACCGCCGCAGAGTTCTGTTGAGAAGTCTCCGGCTTTTACAACTCTTACAACATCACCGTATTTTTCACCGAAGAGAGCCATTGCACCCATAGCCTTTGCTTCGTCAATGGGCATTTCACGGTTCATGACTTCGTTTGCTTCAAGAATAACATCGTTTACAAGGTCTTCAACCTTTCTGATTTCTTCTGTTGTCATGCCTGTGAAATGTGTGAAGTCGAAACGTACTTCGTCTGCATCAACGAGCTGACCTGCCTGTTCAACATGAGTACCGAGAACCTCTCTGAGAGCTGCCTGAAGAAGGTGAGCCGCTGTGTGGTTTCTCATGATAGCTTTTCTTGCTTCTTCGTTGTAAACTGTGACAGCCTTGTCGCCGACTTTTACGCTGTCGCCTGAAAGTGTACCGTGGTGGAGCCAGATGCCGTCGGGATCTTTTGTTGTGTTTGTGACTTCAAATGTGCTCTCACCGATTGTGATAACACCTGTGTCACCTACCTGACCGCCGCTTTCTGCATAGAAAGATGTCTTGTCAAGTACGATAACTGCATCGTCACCGTCGTTGATAAAGTCTTTTCTCTCACCATCCGTAACGAGAGCGAGAACTACAGCATCTGTATTATTGTCTGTATAGCCTGTAAATTCGGTTTTTGCAACGTCCTTGAATGAAACTCCGTTGTTTCTCCAGTCTGTATCAGCGGCATTTCTCTTTGCGTTTTTGGCTTTCTGTCTTGCTTCTTCAACAAGTGTGCGGAATTTGTCTTCATCAATGCTGAGATTGTTTTCAGCGGCAATTTCTCTTGTAAGGTCAACAGGGAAGCCGTATGTGTCCTGAAGAAGGAAGATGTTTTCGCCTGTAATTATGCCGTCTTTTGCATTTGCGATGATATCGTTAAGAAGTCCCATGCCAAGGTCAATTGTCTTATAGAAGCTTTCTTCTTCCATGGCAATGACTTTCTTGATGTAATCCTGCTTTTCAACGAGGTTGGGGTATGCAGTTGCATTTTCTGCAATAACGGTATCGCATACTTCAGCAAGGAACGGTCTGTCGATGCCTATGAGTCTGCCGTGTCTTGCGGCACGACGGAGAAGACGTCTGAGAACATAACCGCGACCGCTGTTTGAGGGAAGAACACCGTCACCGACCATGAATGTTGTGCTTCTGATGTGGTCTGTGATAACACGGAGTGAAATGTCTTTCTGAGCATCATCGTGATAGTTGATACCTGCAATTGATATAATGTGTTTCATGATGTTCTGCACTGTGTCAACCTCGAAAAGGTTGTCAACATTCTGCATAACACATGCAAGTCTTTCAAGACCCATACCTGTATCGATATTGGGGTTGGCAAGACGTGTATAGTTATTGTTACCGTCATTTTCAAATTGAGTGAAAACAAGGTTCCATACTTCAATAAATCTGTCACAGTCACAGCCTACCTTACAGTCGGGACTGCCGCAACCCTTATCGGGACCTCTGTCGAAGTAAATTTCAGAACAGGGACCGCAGGGGCCTGCGCCGTGCTCCCAGAAGTTGTCCTCTTTGCCGAAACGGACCATGTGTGAGGGATCAACGCCTACTTCTTTTGTCCAGATATCAAATGCTTCGTCATCTTCGAGATATACGCTGACATAAAGGAGCTCTTCGGGGATTTCAAGAACCTTTGTGAAGAATTCCCAAGCCCATGCAGTAGCTTCGTGCTTGAAGTAATCACCGAATGAGAAGTTGCCGAGCATCTCGAAATATGTTCCGTGACGTGCAGTTTTACCTACGTTCTCGATATCGGGTGTACGGATACATTTCTGGCAGGTTGTTACTCTCTTGCGAGGGGGGGTAACTTCGCCTGTGAAATACTTTTTCATGGGTGTCATACCTGCATTGATAAGCAGAATACTCTTGTCACCCTGAGGAACAAGTGAGAAACTGGGGAGTCTCAGATGATCCTTTGATTCAAAAAATGCTAAATACTTTTCTCTTAATTCGTTAAGACCTGTCCATTTCATTGGAATCTACCTCCTGAAATAAAATACTTTAAAAATAGTGTTTGGTGAGATTAATTCGCAATTATAAATTCGAAATGCGCAATTAATGAAGGGGCAAGCCCCTTACCTCATTATAATGGTTTAAAAGGCGAAGCCTTTTCCGAAAATTGCGAATTGAGCATTGCGAATTGCGAATTAAAAAAATGCCCTATGAACAAATCAGGGTGAGAAAAATCCCACGGTACCACCTGAATTGTGCATAACGCACCACTCGTTTCTGTTTAACGCACAGCATACGTACTGCTCATCGCAGTCTTGCTCCGAGCCGGCACATCATCATTCCGATACAGCCTCACACCAACCGGCTGCTCTCTGAAAACTTCCTGACGAATTCTGCTCTTCACAGCAATTCAATATTAACAAACATATTATATACTATTATATATATCTGTGTCAAGAGAAAAATTCAAGGGACTGTAAAACAGCCCCTTTTTCGTTAAAATGTATCAAGTTTTGCCGATACTCTGAGAATTTTTCGGGCATCCGATGCCGTAATTTTATTGTCACCGTTTACATCGGCGGCTTTGGTCTGCTCTGCATTGAAATTTTCAAGCTTTGCTGATGCTCTGAGCACCAATCTTGCATCAGAAGCTGAGATTTTACCGTTTGCGTCAATGTCGCCCGGTTCGGCGGTCGGAATATCAGATTCACCTGCGGCTGATATAACATTTACGGGAATTTCAAGCTTTTTGTCTGCGAATGAAACCGTAAGTGTTGTCTGTCCCGGTGCTATGCCGTAAATTGTGTTGTTTTTTACAACAGCAACAGACGTGTCGGCAATATTATATCTGACATTATTCAATTTGAAATCAGACCTTGAAAAAGAAAACATTGTGGGGAAAGAAATATAGGTTTCGGGTATTTCTGCGCTTTTTTCCACTTTGATTTCGTCACCAAAAAAATTAAAGGAATAAAGACTGAAAGGTATTGATGATGACATGTTTATGCTGACGGGTGTAAATGTGTCACACGGTTCGTTATATTTCTGTGACAGAGTGGGGGAGCGAAATTCCTGAACCCAGAAATGCATGCCGCCTGTTGCAATTGCATGTCCGATGCCTACAGCAGTAAACTTCTCATTGAGCATGTTTCTTCTGTGGCCCTGACCCATGTAATCGTCGTTGGTTTCAGCCCAGTCTTCAAATACTTCATCAACAGTACGCTGACCTATTGCAATATTTTCTCCGACTGACATGTAAGTATCGTCAAAAGCTGTAAAGCATGATGTTCCGTCGGGTCTGTTATGACTGTATGAAACAGCTAATTCAGCCGCACGCTGCATTGCAATCTTTTCAAGCTCATAATCATAAACAAGCGGTTTAAGAGATGAGAATGTGAGTTTCTGTGTGTCAGTTTCATTCCAGTACCATGCGTTCTGAGGTTTTCTGAGGTCATTTATCATTGATAGCATTTCACGTGCATCCGACTGGATATATTGAACATCAATGTTTATTGTGTAAATATCTTCAGCAGCAACGGAAGTTATTGATGTGATTGAGAAAATGATAATAGCAGTAAGAATAAATGATATAGATTTTTTTATTTTCATAATTATTGATCCCTTTTGAAAAAAGCTGTATCATTTGATTGAAACAGCTTTTTATCGGTTATTATTTTACAAATACATATTCACTTTCGGTTTTATTGAATGCTGTGTCTGAAGAAAGTCCTTCAATTCCGAGTTTGCTGATATCTTCACCGTCCAGAGTATAGAAAACATCATATGAATCACCGAGATTTGCATGAATGCTGTAGCAGAAGCTGTTAAGCATGAATACATGAAGATCTTTTACAGATGCAAAGCTGAAATTATCTCTGAGTGTATCGGGGATTGTTGTTTCGTTAAGTGATGATTCGGGCAACCAGTCAATTCTGATTGTCTTTGCTGCTTCATCTGTCTGAACATTTACTCTGAACTTGAGGCCTGTCCAACCTGATAAACCTGCAGAAATTCTTTCAGGTGTAACAACACCGCCGTTAGCTGTGAATTGAGTTGAAACGATTGAATCTTCATCAGTACCTGTTACTGCATAAATCATACCTGTGATTTTGTTGTCTTCTGTCTGCTGTGAATCATGTTTGTGTGCATCTGTCTTGTTCTTATCACCGCAAGCACCGAGAGTGAATGCAAGCATTAAAACGAGAATGACTGAAATAATTTTTTTCAAATTAACCAACTCCTTTATAAATCATTATAACATATAATATAAGAAAAATAAATACTATTTTTAAATTTTATGCGATGGGGTCTGTCTTATAGATAAACATGCAGTTGGTTTGCATATAAGCGGGAGCAGAAGTGTAAATTCTGTAACCTGCCTGAAGCCATGCCTGCATTTTTGCAATGAGGGTTTCTGCTTCACCCGATAAGCCCTGAACATCTGTAGCTCCGAGTGATGAAGTGTGAGATGCCATTGAATCGAGAGCACTTGTAAGCGAATTCATATTGTCTGATGCTGTAAGTTTTGTAAGTACATCAAGTAGTTCCTTGTTTTCATTGAGGTAAGTCATGAGTTCTGAAAGAGTATTCAGAGTTTCGGGAAGCTTTTCCATGGAAGCGGCAACTTCGGGATCTTCAAGTGCTGCCGAGAATTGTTCAAGAATGGGCATTACTGCATCAATATCATCTGAAATATCCATAAGAGAACCGAGCACAGTCTTAAGAGCAGGAACATTTGACATCACATTCATAAGAGACTGCATGTCTTCACCTTCAAGTGAATTAATGAAGTTTGTGAGAGTGTTGATGTTTTCGGGAGTGAGAAGAGTGGTCATTGTTTCGAGCATTTTCCTGTTTTCGTTGTAAACCCTGAGACCCTTCTGCATTATGTCAAGCATTTCCTTGATTTTGTTTGTGTCGGTCATGAACTCGGCAACAACCTGATTGGGGTCAATCTGCTCAAGGAGTGAAGTAACATTTTTTACTTCGCTGAGAAGATTTTTTGCATCTTCAATTGTCTGAGGCATTTCAACATCCATGTTGAGTGCCGAAAGAGGCATTGCGGCAAAATATGCATCGCCGAGTGTGAAGTCTGTAACTGTTGCAGTTACCGTGAATGTGCTCGGGAATGAGAAATCTTCAAAACCTGAAATATTGAGATTATCAAGATTGAGGCTTTCATTGAGACCGGGAGCACCTGTCATGACAATTGCTTCATAACTGCCGCCGCCGACTGACATACAGTTTGTAACGGAGATGTTTGTGAAGTTTTCGTAAGGAAGAATCAGTCCGCCGACCATTGCAAGGGGTGCATACATTGTGTATTTTACGCCGTTAGCTTCAATTTCCTGAACGACATTATTCTTCATTGTGATTTCCATTCTGAAGTTACCGCTTTTGCCTTTGATATCCTGCGGAGTCATTTCCTGTTCATCAAGGAAGTATTTTATTGAAACATCAATAGGAAGCTGTTTGTCAGATGAACCTTCGTAATAAACATCGGAAGTGGTCATGTGCCATGTGAGTTTGCCGTTTTCATTGACTGATGCCGCCTGCCCTCTTGTTACAACGAAATCTCTGAGTGTTGTTGTGTCATCAACTCTGACGTTTCCTCTGTCTGCATGTAACCAGTCTGATACTGTGATTTTTCTGACAGTACCGTCATTGTTCAGATTGACATAGACATTTTCATTTTTTGTTACTACCTGAGTTATGTCGCTGTATGTTATAAGGGCTGCAGATTCTTCATCACCTGTTGACGGTTCTTCTGCAAGAGGTGTTTTTGAACATGCTGTGAGCATCAGCATCAGTATTGCAAGAAGAATTGCTGTTATTCGCTTGATTTTTGTAATGTTTTTCATACCTGTTCGTCATCTCCGTTATCAGAATTCTGGTTGGCGTCGATATTATATTTATCGGAAAGTGATTTTATTGCATCATAATAATCCTGTTTTGATTTTTCCGTATAGATATTTCTTGCAGAAGAAATTCTTGCAATCTGTCTGTTATCTTTATTCTTTGCTTTTACAGAGGTCTGTCTCCTTGCCGAGAACGGCTCAAGAGGATTGGCAGGGTCTGCAATGCTTGATTTTACCGTTTCGCTTTCATTGCTCTTTTTTGTTTCAACTGATTTGATGTCGTCAAAGAGTTTAGGTGCGGAAGGTATATCTTCTGTATTTCTTACCATCGGTATTTTTACGGGCAAAACCGGTTTTACGCGTGTTTCAGGTTTCTCTTCGGGAATTTCAATCACCTTTTTAGGTACACGCCATTTGTATGTGGTCTTGTTGATAATGCCTTCTGTTACAACAAGGAGCGGGGTGAGGAATACGATGATAACAAGTGCACTTATCAGAGCACCACGGGCAAGCATTGTGCACATTGATGTAACGATATCGATGTCACACACAATGCCTACGCCGATTGTAGCGGCAAAGAAAACAAGTGAACTCTGGAAAATGGATTTGTGAGAAGAATCAGCGGCATTTTTCATTGCTTGTTTTTTATCAATGCCTTTACGTAATTCTTCCTGGAAACGTGTTGTGAGAAGAATCGCATAGTCAACCGTTGCACCCAGCTGAACACAGCTTATAACAGTAGGTGTGATGAAACAGATTTCTTCACCCGTAACAAATGAGATTGCAATATTTATCCAGATTGCCAGTTCAATTGAAAGAACTAGAATAAACGGAATTGATATCGATTTGAAAACAATTGATATAATAATGAATATTGCGGCAATTGAAATGATATTTGTTATAATAAAGTCCTTGTCCGTAACGGAAATAAGGTCTTTATACATAGGAGCTTCGCCAGTTACATAACCGTTTGCATCATAGGTTTTTACTATCTTTGTCAGTTCATCAATCAGAGCATTACATTCATCTGAGGCAGGGGAATAGGCTGCATTTACCATTATCAGTTCCTTGCCGGCTGTGGAGAGCATTGATTTCATCGATTCAGGGAGAATGTCAACTGCAATTGTTGTACCCATCATTGACCCCATATTGAGGACTGTTGTAACACCATCGAGCTCAGACAACTTGTTTGCAAGTTCAATCTTTTTTGTGTCAGGCATATCGGCATCAACGAGCACAATGTTCATACTTGCCATGTTGAAATCTTCTTTGAGAACTTCCATTGCTGCAATTGATTCCATATCTTTCGGCATGGCATCCATCATGTTGTAGTATTTAGCAACATTGTTCTGACCGTACCATGCAGGGAAAATCAGGATAACAAAAACAATTGCTATAACTTTTCTGAGTTTGATTGTAACCTTATTGAGTCCGCCGAAAGGAGGAATAAGGCTTCTGTGTTTTGTTTTATTTATTGCATTTTCAAAAATAAGAAGAAGTGCGGGAAGGACTGTTACAGTTGTGGCGATACCGAATATAACACCCTTTGCCATAACAATACCCATGTCGAGGCCGAGAGTAAAACTCATGAAGCAAAGTGCAATGAAACCAAAAACTGTTGTAACCGAAGAACCTGCAAGTGATGCAAAAGTTTCAACAATTGCTTTTGACATAGCGGCTTCACGTGATCTGTATTTCGGTTTCTCTTCAATATATCTGTCCATAAGGAAGATTGAATAGTCCATTGTTACACCCAACTGAAGTATAGCAGCAATTGACTGGGTGATGAATGAAACCTGACCGAAAACAAAGTTTGTACCCATGTTATAAAGAATTGATATGCTGAGAGCCATGAGCATAACTAAGGGTAACATGAATGATTCCATTGTCATACCCAGGGCAAGCAGAGCAAGACCGACTGCAATTGCAGCGAAAAGAGGAACCTGTTCGAGCATAAGCTCGCTTATGTCATATGTCATGGCGGCAGTACCGCTCATTACGCAATTTTCAGGCAGAATATCCTGAATTTTATCAATAGCATCAAGCGTTTTATTTGACGAACCGGGGGAGCTGAACTGCACCATCATAAGTGTGCTGTCACCGTCTGCACTGTAAAGCATTGAGGTTATGCCTGACGGGAGCATTGAAAGAGGTATCGGGGATTCGGATACTGCTCCTATCCACAGAACGGTTTTTACATCCTCGATTTCCTCAATTGCATTCTCTATTGTTTTTGCTTCATCAAATGAAACATCATCAAGAATAATAATTCCCATAGATGCCATATTGAAATCTTTATCAAGAATATTTATGCCTTTTACGGAATCAAGTTCTTCGGGCAGGTAGGATAAGATGTCATAGTTGACAGGCGTAAATATAAACCCGAGAAAAGCGGGTATCAGAAGAATAAGTGCAATAAGAATAACTTTTTTTGTGTTTTTTGTTATCCATTTTGCCATTGAATTTATCACTTATCTGTCACTCCTTATTTTTAACCATACTATTCGATTATGTACATTATTGCATGTTAAAATCAACTCAATATTAACAATTTGTTATTTTTTTTTATTTTTATTAATAATTTTATGTTTGTTTTCCGCTCGCATCCGTATGCAGGCGGTTTTTGTACATTTAAAAGGACTGAAAAAATAATTTTTCATGTTATTATTGACAAACAGAACAAACGTTCTTATACTGAATTGTACAGAACAGATGTTCTGAAAAATAATATGCATCCGGCACAGCTCTTCCGCAGGATGCATAAGAAGGAGCGAAAAAATGAATTGTTTGTCATACGGTACAATAATGATGACTGACAAAAGAGAGGATGATGAATTGTTCAGTATGGAAAATGCCTGTGCGGGGTGTCTTTATCAGGCAGGCAAACTCTCAACAAATGATGTTCTGATTTCTGTGATAAACAATGAACTTTCTGAAACGGAAAAAAAGATCATTGAACTGCATTGGTTCAGAAATATGTCTGTCAGCCACATTGCGGCAGTTTCGGGAATTTCAATAACAAGCATCAGACGGGCTCTTAACAGAGCACATAAGAAGATTGAAGCATTTATGAAATACATCGTACTGTATAATGAGATGCTCGACCCGAAAAAAGAACTTCCTCGTGCTTTTGATGTGAGAATTTCAATAAAAAATAACGGAAAGGAGCAGAGTTCGGGATGAAAACATTGACGGAGCTTTCAGACGAATATGAAGCATCAATCAGAGATGCTGAAGAAATTGTCATAAAGACAAGAGCGGAGATGCATGAAGCAAGGAAAAAACGTAATATCAATGAAGTCAAAAGGCTTGGTTCAAAGCTTGCCGTTCTTTATGAAGAAATACGTGATATGCGGATAGTTTCACGGAAACTCAGAACATATTACGATGAAGAAACACTATTTCAGGAGGCAATATGATTGTAAACAGACTTATTTTCCCTGAAGGGAACAAACTTGAGTTCAAAATTGAACACCACGAAAACGATAATCTTTATAAGCTTGCAAAAGGAGAGTTTTATTACATAAAAATTTCAGATCCTGTTGAACCTTTTACTGTCAGAGAACAGTTTTTAAGTGACGGAAGTCATTTTTCGGTGCCGACAACTCTTCCTGACGGTGAGTATGTTTTTGAAATAGGCATAATGGATAAAAATGCAAAATTCCGTATAATTCTCCCTGCAGTTGATGAAAGACTCAGACCTCTTAATCAGCTGCTTATTCTCAGGAGGCTTGAAGAATAATGGATATGAAAACAGTAAGAGCAAGCATAAAATGTCCTTCCGTGAATGCCTTTACATTTCCCGAAGGTCCCAGAGGTCGCGGTATAAAAGAAATTGTTCAGCATGAAAACCAACTCAATATTATTTATGATGATGAAACAACTCAGCTTGTTATTCTGACTAACTGGTGGTTCGGTACAAGAAATGAATATAATGCGCTTTTACCTGAAGAAAAAACAGCTTATGAGCTGTATTTTATTGAGGAGGGAACATAATGTTTCTCCATAAAGGAAAAGAGTATTATCCGCTTGATTTAACAGATATATACGGTAAAGATAACAAAAAGATTTATGAACGCAATGAAAGAAAAAAAGCATATGTTTACATTGCGGTAGAAAAAACAGAAAGTAGAGGAGAAGAATAATAATGGCGAATTATATTAATGTTACACTTGATACAATTGAACCGTCAGGAGTCGGGGTGCTTATCAACGGTGATGAAGAGAATACAACATCAACGGCGGTAACACTTACAATTGATTGTTCAGACCCCGATCTGAGCGGATATCAGATGAAAATCTGGGGTACTGCTGATGCACATGATGAAGCTGATGCAATATGGGAAACCTATCAGCATACAAAAAATGTCATTCTGCCTTCAGGTGACGGACTCAAAACTGTTTATGTGAAGATGAGGGATGATGTCTGGAATGAAAATTCATTACCTGCATATGATTCAATTACCCTTCATGAGAAAGTACCGTCAGTTGCCAGTTTTTCTGTCAGCTCTTCAAGACTCTCTCTTGTTAACGGAAAGAATCTCATAACAGGTGCATTCTATGTTGATGAAAATGTTGATTACGTAAAGCTGATGATTGTGCAGGATGTGAATGCAAGACATGATACACCTTCAAATATTGCAATTCCGAAAAATGCAGGATCGGATATGTATGATGATAATAATCTGGCAGCACAGGCAGAAGCCGTTCTTGAACTTGAAGGTTCGGTTGGCAAAGAATGCGGAATCAATTTTATAATAAATGCATCAGATATTCATGCAGTTGCACCCGGTGACGGCGTAAAGATTTTAAAGGTTTTTGCAAGAAGTGCAGAAACCGGAAAATGGAGTGTCTGATGTGATAAATGTTACGATTGACAGAAACAGAATAAGCAACCGTTTCAAAGCAACCGTAAATGTGACATCCGATAAGCCGTTTACCGCAGTTGAAGGCAGAGCCACAAAAAAAGGTTCTGCCTTCGGCAAAGGAACGGGAATCTGCATTCTGAGTGATGATACGGCAACAGTAAACGGTGTTGTTACACTTCCGTCTGCAGTGAAAAATTATTCATTTGATGTTGAATGCAGTGAAATTCTTACAGACGGTGAATACAGAATAAGTGTTTTTGTTCTGACCGAAGACGGAAAATGGAATGATTGTTCTGTGCTGATTACATCTGCAGATGAAACTGTATACGATAAAAATTCAGACATAATTTTTGTGAAAAGAAATGGCAGCGGAACCGATGAAACATATAAAACTGCTTTTTCAGGCGATATTATCAATGATTTTATTTCGGAGGTGCTTTTATGAGTGATTATTATCTCGGTTTTACAGGAGCCCAGCTTGATGATGCTATAAATAAAGTCAGAAGCGGATATATTGATTCCGCTGACATGATTATGCATTGCAAGACGTCTGCATCAGGCACTTTTGTCGGCTCAGGGCAGACATGTGATAATCTTTCAATAGGTCTGTCATTCAGACCGAAAATTATCCTGATTATTGCAACAACACCCGTCACAACTACAAACAGCGGAAGCCCTTATGAGATATGTGCAGTATGGCGAGTGATGAATGATAATTACGGTAAACTCACGGATAATTGTATTTTTGTGTATAAATCAGGCAGTAATCTGAAAACAGGTCATACAGTAAGCAACGGGCTCAGAGGTAATGCCGACAATACAATTACCGGATGGGGTACATCAGCAAAATTTGCATCAGGTACAACTTATTCATGGTATGCATGGGGGTAAAAGATGTATTATTACAAATTTATTGACAAATACGGTAATGTGACTTATCAGGCGCATAATGATGCAGTATCACGTGATGAAATGACAGAAATAACGGAGAGTGAATATAATGATGTTATTGAAGAGCTCAGAATGACAGCCGAAAATGAAATTCAGAAAGAAGAGCAGTCTAAAGATGAATATATAAAAGCTCTTGAAACAGAAAATGCATCATTGCTGTTCAGAATTCTTACAGGGGAGGAATTATCGGATGCTTAACAAAATAATATATTACTATATGCTTGGAATTTATAAAGAAAAGCATATGAAAAAGCTTTTTGAAGCAGGTGCAATGACAAAAGAAGAATACGAAGTCATTGTAAACGGAGGTATGTGACATGAGTAAGAAAATTCTCGGAAACGGAATTGATGTTTCCTATGCTCAGGGCAGAATTGACTGGTCAAAACTCAAAGGTAAAATCGATTTTGCGATTATCCGTTGCGGTTTCGGCGGTGATTTTACAAATCAGGACGATTCTCAGTGGCTTAACAATATAAGAGGCTGTAAAGAAAACGGGATTCCTTTCGGTGTGTATCTTTACAGCTATGCAAATACCGTTGAAAAAGCAAAAAGTGAAGCAGAACACGTGCTGAGACTTATAAAGGATGTTGATTTTGACCTGCCTGTTTTCTTTGACCTTGAAGAAGAGCAGATAAGAAGGCTCGGTAATGCAAAAATTCTTGAAATTGCAAAAACGTTCTGTGAAATCATTGAAAATGCGGGCTATACATACGGCACATATTCAAACAAAAACTGGTTCACAAATTACCTTACAGATGAATGGTACGATACAAAAGTAAAATGGCTTGCACAGTATTATGACAGGGTGACATATACCGGCACATATGACATCTGGCAGTATTCGGGAACAGGCAGAATTGACGGAGTTAAGGGCAATGTTGATATGAACAGAAGCTATATTTCATTCAGAACGGGTGATGTTGACGGGGACGGAAATATCACAGCCGCAGATGCAAGAAAGATTCTCAGAGAGGCGGCAGGTCTTGAAAATCTTACAGGGCAGAATCTGAAAAATGCCGATGCTGACGGTGACGGAAAAATCACCGCCGCAGATGCAAGAAAAGTCCTGCGTGAATCGGCAGGTCTCGAAGACTGAAATGAATGAAAAGGAAGTATGGGAAAGACTGACTTCGGCGGAATCAAGCATAAAATCAGCACATCACAGACTTGATTCCGTTGAAAAACTGACACAGTCGGTGTCCGATATGGTGGTTGAAGTCAGACACATGAGAGAAGACCTTAATAATGTCCGTTCAGAGCTTGACGAGGTGCGTAACCGTCCCACGGCATTTTATGAGAAACTCATGTGGCTTGTAGTCGGAGCCGGTGTTTCAGGAATTGTATCGGCAGTTTTTGCCTTTGTATAGGAGGAAAAATGGAAATTATTACATATATAACGGAGCATGCTTTAGTGCTTATCCCCGTTCTGATCATCATAGGGCAGATTATGAAAAACCTTGAATTTATCCCCGATAAATTCATTCCTCTCATTCTTCTGCCTTTCGGAATCGTCGGTGCAATGGCTCTCGGCGGATGGACTGTACCCTCAGCAATTCAGGGCGTCCTTGTCACGGGAACAGCCGTTTACGGTAATCAGTTAGTGAAACAACTCAATAAAAAGGATTAAAAAATGCCGTTCTGCAGAAAGATGCAGAGCGGCAGATTTTTTTTGCAAACAATAATTTGTAGGGCTCTTTCAAATTCGCAATTTGAAATGCTCAATTCGCAATTTCGGAACACCTGATGTTGTTAAATTATATAATTGCGAAATCAACCCGATAGGGGCGCCCATTGGGCGTCCGTTCGTGGAATATGTAACTGTTGTAGGGCGGCTTGCCCTCAAGCCGCCGATTTGTCGAAGACAAATTGGAAATCGTCAGATTTCCACTAACCGATAAATTGATTCATTGAATATGTTGAAATACAACGGTGTTCCACCGTTATTGCTCCATTACACTACGCAATCGGCGGGTTGAGGGCAACCCGCCCTACGAGATTTGTTTATATTACGACGGACTGCCAATGGCAGCCCCTACGATGAAACAGCCCGACAAATTCTGATTTATCAAACAAAAAAGGAGCTGTTCATCTGAACGGCTCCTTAAACTTTATGTTATTTTACAGCTTCGAGAAGTTCATCAACTTTATCTGTATGCTCCCAGGGGAGGTCGATGTCTGTTCTGCCCATATGACCGTAAGCGGCTGTCTGGCTGTAGATAGGTCTTCTGAGATCGAGTGTATCGATAATTGCTGCGGGACGAAGGTCAAACACCTTGTTTACTGCCTCTGCAAGTTTCTCGTTTGAAACCTTGCCTGTGCCGTATGTATTGACCATAACTGATACGGGACGTGCAACACCTATAGCATATGCAAGTTCAATTTCACACTTCTTTGCAAGACCTGCGGCAACAATGTTCTTTGCAACATATCTTGCGGCATAAGCGGCACTTCTGTCAACCTTTGTGGGGTCCTTACCTGAGAATGCACCGCCGCCGTGTGCAGCATAACCGCCGTATGTGTCAACAATAATCTTTCTGCCTGTAAGACCGCTGTCACCGACGGGACCGCCGATAACGAATCTGCCTGTGGGGTTAATGAAAATCTTTGTGTTTTCGTCAATAAGTTCAGCAGGGATAACGGGGTTGATAACATTTTCGATAAGGTCTTTTCTTATCTGTTCCTGAGTTGCTTCTTCCTTGTGCTGAGTTGAGATAACAACAGCTTCGATTCTTACAACCTTGTCGTCGTCATATTCAACAGTAACCTGAGTCTTACCGTCGGGACGGAGATACTTGAGAGTACCGTTCTTTCTTACTTCTGTAAGTCTTAAAGCAAGCTTGTGGGCGAGCGAAATGGGCATGGGCATAAGTTCTTCTGTTTCATCACATGCGAAACCGAACATCATACCCTGGTCACCTGCACCGTGAAGGTTGTACTTATCGTCGTCGCCCTCTTTCATTTCAAGGGACTTGCTTACACCCATACTGATGTCGGGTGACTGCTTGTCAAGTGTTGTGAAAACAGCACATGCATTGCCGTCAAATCCTGCTTCGGGTGAATCGAAACCGATGTCGCAGATTGTCTTTCTGATGATAGCGGGAATATCAACAACAGCTTCTGAAGTGATTTCACCCATAACCATTGCCATACCTGTTGTACAGCAGCTTTCGCAAGCTACTCGTGAATACTTGTCCTGCGCAAGAAGAGCATCAAGGACAGCGTCTGAAATCTTGTCACAGACTTTATCGGGATGTCCTTCAGTAACTGATTCTGAAGTAAAAAGTCTTTTTGCCATTTTGTTTTCCTCCGTAAATTAATATATAGATTCTGAATTTTAACCGTAAAAAAGCTCACAGACTGATCCGTGAGCGTTAAGCCTTATCTCTCGGTCAGACCGTCGGATTTAGCACCTTGCTTATGCAGGTTGCCGGACATCACAGGGCCGTTCCCTCCGTCACTCTTTATAAGGAATATTCAGTTCGTTGTTATTCTACAATAATCCCGTTGCTTTGTCAAGTGGAAATCAATGCTTTTGGATTATCCGCTAAATAAATATAAAGAATAACAGCGTTATTTGTGAAAAGCTGTGGATGTTTCTTCAGGATACAGAGATATTATAAATTTTTCCATGAAGAAGTTGTCATACAAAACGCTGTAATCACGCGGTGAATAGTATTCGTCACTTTCTGCAACAACTGTTATATCAAGCTGCTCAGTATCAATAAGATTGTCATCTGTATCATAGAATTCAACCGATAACACAACACTGTTAAGTGTTCTGATTTCAGAAAAAGGAATATAGCTTACGGGTGAAAGTGAAAGCGGACGGAATAGCTTCCCGAACAGAGTTATGTTTTTATGAATTTCTGTATAGCCATAATCCGTTACGGAAATCGTTTTTGTCTTAAAATAATCATATCCGTCAGGCATATTTTCAAAAATATTGTTATCAGAAAAGAATTCTAAGAAAATCTTCTGAGGATTGCCATTGTTGTTTTCATTCAGCTTGCTGAAAAGTGCATCCCAGTTAATTATTGTTGAGTCTGCAAAGTTTTCATAATCTGTGGGATTGTCAGCCAGAAGAATACTTGTAACATAATCGTATGCAGCAGCTTCCACAGCTGAATGGTCAGCATAAATAACGGATCCTTTAACAACATTCTCATTTTCCTGATTATTCCGGTTGTTCCGAAGGGTAAACAGAATACCTGTAAATAATAAAACAATCAGAAATGCAACAACAATGTATATTTTTTTTGAAACAGCTTTTCCGCTGCTTTTTTCTGCCGTTACTGTATTATATATTTCACTCCCGCAGACAGGGCAGTATTTAATATTGCCTTGAATCTCCGTACCACATTTATTGCAATACATTTTTAACACCTCATAATTACTGCTTTTTAAGTATAGGCGAGATTCTTTTGTAAATCGCAAAGCACATAAGTGACACAATCATTGACTTCACAAAGTTAAAAGGCAGGTTGAATATTGCGATTGCTTCAAAAAGATTCTTAACTGAAGGGAGAATTGCCTGATACATGCCGAGAATCATTTCTTCCGTCATACCAAGCACCTTTATGTAAAGGGGATAGACAACAAAATAGTTCGCAAAAACGCTGAAAACAGCCATTATTGCAGATGAAATCACGCAGCTGATAAGTGCCCACTTTTTGTTCTTTTTCTTTTTGTAGATTATTGCCGCAACACCTACAAAAACCGCACCGAGAACAAAGTTTGATATTTCTCCGATTGCTCCCGTTGTTGAAACAAAAACGTGAATAAAGTTTTTGATAAAACATACGGCAATACCCCACAAGGGACCGTATGCAAAGCCTGTTATAAGTGCGGGAAGCTCGGAAAAATCAAGCTTTATGAATGCCGGCATAATGGGGATTGAAAACTCAATCATCATAAGTACGGTGCTGAGTGCTCCCATAACTGCCGTTACAGTCAATGCTCTTACATTGAATTTTTTTGATTTCATAAAAATCACACCTTAAAACAAAAAAATACGCACTGAAAACAATCAGAGCGTAAAAAGACAAAAAGTATGTTTTCTTCTTTCATCCGGACTTGAACTGAAATATCAGCTTTACCGTCGGTAACGGAATTTCACCGTTTCGGCACCAATAGGTGTTCGCAGACTATACTGCCGGTGGGGAATCGCACCCCGCCCTGAAGATATTTTCTTTACACTTATATTATATGCAAAAAAAAATGGATGTCAATAGCAAATAAATATGGACAAAATGTTTTTTTTATAGTAAAATATATCTGATAATGAATATGAGGTGTAAAGAATGTCACATATTAAAACAATTTTCTATGATAAAGTTGACAGAAACTGTCCCCTTAACGAATATCCCCGTCCTCAGTTTCAGCGTGATTTCTGGGTGAATCTCAACGGTGAATTTGATTATGCGATAACATCTGCAAATTCAACATTCCCCGAGAAATATGACGGAAAAATTATTGTTCCATTTGCAATTGAATGTGCACTTTCAGGGGTTGAAAAGCACATCACAAAGGATGACAGACTCTGGTACAGAAAGAATTTCACTCTTTCAGAAGAATTCAAAGATAAGAGAGTTATCATAAACTTTGATGCTGTTGACTGGGAATGCAAAGTCTATGTCAACAAGAAGCTTGTCGGCTCACATCAGGGCGGCTACAACGCTTTCTCATTTGATATAACAGACTATGTAACTGACGGCGAAAACGAGCTTGTTGTTTATGTCTATGACCCCACAGACGAAGGCTGGCAGCAGAGAGGTAAGCAGGCAACCGAATCTCACGGTTTCTGGTATACAGCTACATCGGGTATCTGGCAGACAGTATGGCTTGAAGCTGTTTCTGATTCCCACATCAATTCTGTAAGACTTCTCCCCGACATTGATAAAGGAGTTATTAATGTAAAATCAGATATTGCCGCAAAGGGTGATTTCACTCTTAAAGCAACTGTTTATGACGGTGAAAATGCCGTTACTTCTGCTGAAATCGGCAAGAATGCTGATATTTCAGTTCCCGATTTCAAGCTCTGGAGCCCCGAAGAGCCCAATCTTTATGATATGGTGCTTGAACTTATTGTTGACGGTAGTGTTGTTGACACAGTAAAGACATATTTCGGCATGAGAAAGTTCAGCATGGGTAAGGATGCAAAGGGCTATATGCGTCTTTGCCTTAACAACAAGCCTTATTTCCATAACGGTCTTCTTGATCAGGGCTACTGGTGTGACGGCGGTATGACACCTCCCACAGACGAAGCTATGATTTACGACATTCAGAAAATGAAGGACCTCGGCTTCAATATGCTCCGTAAGCATATCAAGACAGAACCTGCGAGATGGTATTATCATTGTGACAGACTCGGAATGCTCGTATGGCAGGATATGATAAGCGGCGGTAAGGCACTCAGTCAGTTTTTTGCGGGTGTTATTCCCATTATTCAGGGCGGATTTATTCCTGTTGCGGCATTCTCTATGAAAGATAACAAGTATGAACTCTTCAACAGAGGTAAGAAAGAATGGCGTGACTTCTTCGAGGCTGAAATGTATGAAATGATAGATCAGCTTTATAACTGTGTTTCAATCGCAACATGGGTGCCTTTCAACGAAGGCTGGGGACAGTTTGATGCGGCAAGAATCGGTAATGCAATCAAAGCGGCAGACCCGTCAAGACATTGTGACCACGCAAGCGGCTGGTATGACCAGAAGGCGGGCGACTTCAGAAGCATCCACAGATATACAATCCCTGTTCAGGTGCCAAAAAAAGAGAATAACAGAGCTTTCGTTCTCAGCGAATTCGGCGGTTATTCACATATCATAGACGGTCATGTATGGAACAAGTCAAAGAGCTTCGGTTATATGATGTATAACTCAAAAGAATCCCTTACAAAGGCTTACAGAAAGCTCTTTGAAAAGCAGATTATTCCCATAATCGATAAGGGACTTTCAGCAACCGTTTATACTCAGGTAAGTGACGTTGAATTTGAAGTAAACGGCATTCTTACTTATGACAGGGCAATCGTCAAGGTTGATGAAGCTACTCTTAAGGAGCTCAACTCAAAGATGAAGCTTTGATATTGTCACTTGAAATTGCAATATGGTTGACAATTGATAATTAATATGATAAAATCACTTCATAAATTATGGAGTGATTTTTTTATGGTTGTGAAAAGAGGCAGAATATATGATATTGTCATAACGGCACTTATGACTGCCGTTATGTGCGTTGCATCTTTTATCACAATTCCCGTCGGTGCCGTGCCTGTCACTTTGCAGACATTTGTTATTTATATTGCGTGTGGTGTTCTCGGGACAAAAAAGGCGGTAATTTCCGTTTTGCTTTATCTTCTTTTAGGGATACTCGGGTTGCCCGTTTTTTCATCTTTCAGAAGCGGACCGGGTGTTCTTGCGGGTGCCACGGGTGGCTATATTCTGGGCTTTGTGCTGATTGCATTGATTTCAGGCCAGATTATCAGAATAAAGAAACATGACCGTATTGTTATGTTTGTTGCGTTTCTTACGGGAACACTTTTGTGTTATCTTGCGGGAACATTATGGTATGTTCTTTTTTATATCGGAGAACTTACAGTACAGAACTTTATGAGTGCTTTTTCGGTCTGTGTTCTGCCTTTTATTGTTCCCGATATTATAAAAATGTTTGTTGCATCAATTGTTGCAAAATCTCTTTGCGAAAGGGGAGTAATCAATGAAAACAACCGACAGCGTGCTTGAATTTCTTGAAGAAAATAAGGGGAGATATGTTTCGGGCGGTGAAATGGCTTCAATGCTCGGTGTGAGCAGAAACGCCGTGTGGAAAAGTATAAAACAACTTGAAGCAAAGGGTTATCCCATTGATGCCGTTACAAATAAAGGTTACAGACTCAATGAAAACAACACAATGCTCTCTGCGGCAGGAATCAGAAAATATATAAAGAGCGATAAAATCCGTGTTGAGTTCAGGGATTGCGTAACTTCAACGAATACCATTGTAAAGGAAATGGCTGAAAACGGAAAAGAAGAAGGCTATGTTCTTGTGGCTTCCGAGCAGACTCAGGGAAAGGGACGGCTTGGCAGAAGATTTGAATCGCCGTCAGGCTGCGGAGCTTATTTCAGCATCCTTTTAAGACCTCAGTTGTCGCCCTCTGATTCATTACTCATAACGACATGTGCCGCAGTTGCCGTTGCGAAGTCAATTGAAAAGAATACGGGCAGAATGACCTCAATAAAGTGGGTTAACGACATCTATATGCGTGACAGAAAGGTTGCGGGAATACTCACTCAGGCATCATTTGATACCGAATGCGGGAAACTGAGCTTTGCCGTGCTCGGAATCGGCATTAATATGTATTACCCGACAGAAGAAATGCCTGATGAAATAAAGGATATTGCAGGAAGTGTCTTCAATGAAAAACCTGACAGCGAAACGGTCAGCAGAATTATTGCCGACACTATAAACTTTTTTATGGAAGACTACAATTCTCTTACGGGAAAGCATTTTCTGTTTGATTATAAGAGCCGTTCATATCTTGACGGTAAAAACATAAATGTCATAAAGCCTACGGGTATTTTTAAGGCTCAGGCACTCGGCATTGATGATGATTTCAGACTTCACGTGCGCTATGATGATTCAACTGAAGAGTTTTTATCAACGGGTGAAGTCAGCACAAAGGTATCGGGAGGGTAGTTTATGTTTGTTATAACGGGAGCCGGCGGTTTTCTCGGCGGGAATCTTATAAAATACATTCTTGAAAATACCGATGAAAAAATAATTGCATGTGCAAGAACAGAAAATGTTTTTTCTGCGGAAAATGACCGTGTTTTTGTTCTCAAAGGTGACCTGACAGATGAAAATTATATTTCACTTGTTGCGGAAAAAATCAATGAAAACAAAAATGTAAAAATTATATGGACTGCGGCTTGTCATAATATAGATTATGTTGCAAGGAATCCTGACGAGGCATATTTTTTCAATATAACTGTCCCTGAAAAGCTTCTTGAAAAAGTAAAAAGTTTTGAAAAACTTATGTTTACATCAAGTGATACCGTTTACGGCGAGGGAGGAGCTTACCCCTTTAAAGAAACCGATGAACTCAAGCCCCTGAGTGTATACGGAATGCAGAAAGCAGAGGCTGAAAAAGTCTTTATTGCAAAAGGCGGAACAGCACTCAGACTTCCACTTATGTTTTCCCGAAGTTTGGTAGTGACAAAAAAGCATTTCTGTGATATAATATATGAAAATCTGAAAAACGGTGAAGTTACAAAGCTTGTAACGGGCGCTGTCCGTTCAACTCTTGATTACGGGACTGTTGCTCAGCTTATTGTTGAACTGTGCGGTAAAAAAGACCTTCCGTCTGTAATTAATATCGGCGGCGACAATGCTTTGTCAAAATATGAACTCGGTGTTCTTTTTGCTGGGTGCAACGGACTTGATAAAACTCTTCTTGAGCCGATTGACTCTCTCGGAAAAACTGCTGACGGTGCAAAACGTGCCGACAGTACCGTTCTTTCAAATTCTTTAGTTAAAAAAATCCTTGAAAAGGATGAAATAAAAATTAAACTGTGAGGTATATTTATGAAAAAATTTGCATTGATTATGTGTATTATACTTATGATTTCAGTTTTTACGGCTTGCGGTGAAGATAAGCCTCTTCCCGACGGTCAGACTGAGGTTTTCAGCACCGATGAGGAAGTTTATGAAGCTATGACAGGTGCTGCAGAAGAAGGTAACTTCAAGACTGCTGTTGCTTATTACGGCGCAGGGGGAGCAAGTGCAGATAAAGAAGATGCAAGAGACTGGTATCTTTATGCTATGGCTATGGATGAGTACAATAAATATAACTGTATCGGTTATCCTCTTGACCTGCTTAATGAAAAAGTCAATTCTGATTTCGGACCTGCAAAAAACAAGATTGAAGAGCTCAGAAATCAGACAAAAGAGTTTGATGATATTTATACACATGACGGTAAGTACATTTACATCTGTGACGGTAAAATCGGTACATCTGTTGATACGTTTATAACAGATTTCCTTTTCTGTGCTTATGAAATTTCAATAAAAGACGGTGAATTCTACTGGACTCAGCATAATCAGGACGGAACTCACACCGACCTTTACACAATTAAAAAAGAAAACAATAAGCTGGTTGTTACTGCAACAGAAGATAACAAAGAAGATATATTCTCAGGCACATATGATATTTTTGTGGCTGAGATGCCTATGCTCTGTTATTGATAACCCTTATATCGGGACTGTCTTCGCTTTCAGACAGTCCCTTTTTTTATTAAAATATTTATATTTTTTTACCTTTATTTGTTTGACATTGACTATGTGCTGTGATATAATTTATCTGTTGTAATATCATATCTGAGAGGAGATTTCTATGAAAATTAAATTTATTGCACTTATCATGATTATCTGTGTGCTGTTTTCATCCTGCGGAGGCGGAGACGATAAGAAAAACGACGGTAAAGACGTTGTTGAATCACAGTCAGAGACAGCTTCTGATGTTGCCGATGTTCCTGCAAGCGGTAAACTTCCCGAAAGTTCGGAAGTTGACAGCAGTTATTTCAATGATGCCGCTTTTGTAGGTGATTCAATCAGCCTTAAGCTCAGCTATTATCAGGCATCAACAAGTGCTCTGGGTAAAGCTCAGTTTTTCGCTTCAGGCTCTCTGAGTGCTGCAAATGCATTGTGGGATGTTTCTGATAAATCTGTTCATCCTTCATATCAGGGAACAAAATCAAGGGTTGAAGATTGTGTTGCCATGTCAGGTGCAAAGAAACTCTATATTATGCTCGGTATGAATGATATCGGTATTTACGGTCTTGAAGGTTCAATTGAAAACTATAAAGAACTTCTCGGTCTTATTATTGAAAAATCTCCCGGAATTCAGATTTTTGTTCAGTCGATGACTCCGATGGCTGCTTCAAGCACAAGCAAGAGTTCAAAGCTCAACAATGATAAAATCAAAGAATATAACGCACTTCTTCTTGAAATGTGTAAAGAAAACGGATGGTATTTCCTCGATGTTGCATCAGTAATGTATGATGATGCAGGCTATCTCAAAGAATCCTATTGCAGTGACCTTACAAGCATGGGTATGCATTTTACCAATGAAGGTTGCGATGCATGGGTGAATTACCTCAAAACTCACGCAATCAATGCCGAGGCATTTCCCGTAGTGGAAGTGCCCGAGGCTGTAGGATAAAAATAAAAAAAACAGGAGACAGAAAAATGAAAAAAATCGTATCAATCTTAATCGCATTACTTATTGCATGTTCATTCGCTGCTTGTTCAGGTGATTTAGGCAACGAAACACCCGATAACAACAATGTCGCAGTTGATGTTGACCTTGCTGCAGTCAAGGCTCAGATGATTCAGCAGCTTTCACCCACAGATCCCATTGATATCGGGGCAGATGCGCTTCTTAACCTTTACGGCATTGCTTCAGAAGACATTGAGTCCGCCGCATGCTACACAACAATGGATGGTGCTTTCCCTGAAGAAGTTGTTATGGTAAAAGCAAAGGATGCAGAAGCTCTTAAGAGAATCGAAGAAAAGATGAACAATCGAATTTCTGAAGTCAAAGTTCAGTCACAGAGTTATGATGCAGAAAACTATGCAATTGCTCAGAAGAGTGAAGTTCAGAAGAACGGCAACTATATTGCAATGTTCCTCTCTCCTGATTATGATTCACTTGTTGAACTTTTCAATTCAGCTTTCAAAGGATAATATAAGGAGTCAATCTCTTGGTATTCAGTAGTCTTTTATTCATGTTTGTTTACTTTGCTATTGTGGTCGGGGTATATTATATTATCCCGCGCAAGGCAAAGAACTTATGGCTTTTTGTTGTAAGTATTATTTTCTACGGCTTCGGCGAACCCGTTTATGTTTTCCTGATGCTCTTTTCGATAACAGGAAACTATGTTTCAGGTCTTTTGCTCGGTAAGTGGAAGGATAAACTGAAAGCAAAACGTACTGTTCTTATTCTGAATGTTATATTCAATCTCGGAATGCTCGGATTCTTCAAATATACAGGCTTTGTTCTGGGTATGTTTGAAAGTATTCCTGCAATTGCAAATCTTTCAATTCCCGAAATTGCACTTCCTATCGGTATTTCATTCTATACATTCCAGACAATGTCCTACATCATTGACCTTTACTGGGGCAACTGTGAAGTTCAGAAGAATTATATAACATTCGGCACATATGTTGTTCTTTTCCCTCAGCTTATCGCAGGACCTATCGTAAGATATGTTGATGTTGAATATCAGCTTCAGTACAGAAAAGAAACACTTGATTTGTTTACAAAAGGCGCAAAACTTTTTGTTCTGGGACTTGCAAAAAAGGTTCTTATTGCAAACCAGATGGGACTTTTCTGGACACAGATAAAGGGAGACCCCGAAAGCGGTGTGCTCGGAAGCTGGATGGGTATTATTGCTTTCACTCTTCAGATTTATTTTGACTTCTCGGGCTATTCTGATATGGCAAGAGGTCTTGGTAATTTCTTTGGATTTGAGTTCGTTCAGAACTTCAATTATCCGTACGTTTCAGAGAGTATCACCGATTTCTGGAGAAGATGGCATATTTCACTCAGCAGCTGGTTCAGAGAGTATGTATATATTCCTCTCGGCGGTAACAGAAAAGGCAAACCCCGTCAGGTGCTCAATCTTATGATTGTATGGATGCTTACGGGACTTTGGCACGGTGCAAGCTGGAACTTTGTTCTCTGGGGTGTTTATTTCGGAGTTCTTCTCATTATTGAAAAGTTCCTTCTTGCAAAAATTCTGAAAAAACTGCCTTCATTCTTCCGTCATGTATATGCACTTTTCTTTATTGTGATGGGTTGGGTTATTTTTGATTTCCTCGAAATGGCAGAAATGGGTCAGTTTATTGCAAGACTCTTTACAGGTACTTACGGCTTTGTAGGTGACAATGCACTTTATCTTGTGCTTTCGTATATTCCGCTGTTTGTTGTCGGCATTGCGGCTTGTCTGCCTGTATGGAAGAAGCTTTACATCAGAACGCAGGAAAAGAAATGGAGCATTGCTCTGCAGTGTATTGCAACAGCAATCGTGCTTGTGCTTTCAACAGCTTCACTCGTAAGCTCAAGCTATAATCCGTTCCTGTATTTCAGATTTTAAGGAGAAACACCATGAACAAAATAAAGCATTTTATAAGCGGTATATTCCTGGTGTTTATCTTTGCATTTGCAATTCTTCTTGCAGTTTTACCCAAACAGGATTATTCGCAGAATGAAAAAAGAGTTCTTACTCTTTTCCCGGAATTCAGCACTACAGCTCTTTTTGACGGCAGCTGGTTCAAGGATATTGAAACTTTTGTTTCAGACCAGTTCCCGTTCAGAGATGCATTCGTCGGTATCAATGCTTATTACAACCTTCTGACCGGCAGAAACGGCTCTAACGGCGTTTATAAGTGTTCAGACGGTTATCTTATTGCCGATGCCGAAGAAATTGATTTTACACGTACAGAACGCAACTGCCAGATAATGAGTGAGTTTGCAAAGAATAATAATCTTCCTGCAAAGCTCATTATTGTTCCCGCACCGGGATATATTATGGATAACGTTCTTCCCAAGAATCACACTCAGTACCACGATGATGAGATTTTCTCTGTTGCAGAAGAAAAACTCGACGGTATTGAACTTATCGATATGAGGGAAGTATTCAACAAGAAAAAGGCAGATACACAGCTTTATTTCAGAACTGACCACCATCTCACAACAGCTGGTTCTTATGTTATGTATGAACAGTTCTGCAAAGCAAAGGGATTTACTCCCGTTTCAGATTTCTCTGAAAAAGAAACACTTACAGATTTCTACGGCACAAATTATTCAAAGAGTGGTCTGTGGCTTGAAAAACCCGATGATGTGGAAATCTGGCATTCATCAAATAACTATGAATATGAAGTTGTTGTTGATGACATGACAGAGAAGAACACATATGATTCGCTCTATTTCTATGACCACGATAAGAATATGGATAAATATCCCGTATTCTTAAACGGTAACCACGCACTCGTTTCAATTAAAAACAAGAGTGTTACAAACGGTGAAAAGCTTCTGATTGTCAAGGATTCATATTCTCATTGTTTCGCAACATTCCTTTGCGAAAACTATGAGGAAATCCATATGGTTGACCTGAGATATTTCAGACAGAGTACATCAGAGCTTATCACCGCGAACGGTATTACCGAAATACTTTATCTGTACGGCGCAGAGAACTTTGCGAATATGTCAGATATATCATGGCTCAGATAATATTAAAAGGAGTTGTACGACTGTACAGCTCCTTTTTTAGTGTCATACAAATCAGAATTTGTCGAGGTCCCCTCGACAAATTCTTGAAAGAATAAATAATAATGAATAAAGAATAATGTTGGAAGGGGCAAGCCCCTTAAACCCCATTTATATAATCAAAGCCCGCAGGGCTTCCGATTTTATTATTTA
>JAZSPR010000037.1:0-6237 GCA_045537555.1 Acutalibacteraceae bacterium
TATGAATGAAATCATCGAATACAATCACGTGTGGATTGATTCGATGAAAAAGTGGCTTAAACTGATATTCAGATAACAGTAAAGGACTGCCTTGTTGATTCAAGGGCAGTCCGTTTTTTTTTGATAAATCAGAATTTGTCGAGCTGATTGAATAATGTGTAGGGACCGGTGCCCACATCGGTCCGCATTTGTCGAAGACAAATCGGAAATCTTTGATTTCCGCATGATGAACAAATTGATTCATTGAATTTATTGCAATAGAACGATTTTCAATCGTTATTGCTCCATTACATTACGCAATCGGACCGATGTGGGCATCGGTCCCTACAATAGTTACTATTCCTACAATAAAAGACCTCAACAAATTATTGTTTATCAGAACTTAAAGTATTTCTCCCTCTGCTTCTTCATTCTGCCGCTGATGAATCGGAGAGTTTCCTCAGCCCCTTCTTCACCGCAGGTGTAGTCCTTCATAAGTCTGCCTTCTTCAAAGCAGAGTTCATCATGAAGAGGGAAGAATTCACGCAGAAGGAAAGTGGCATATCTTACAAAACGCATTTCACCAACAATACGGAGCTCTGTGCTGATTGAGTCAACCGCAACAGAATAGAAATCCTTGATTGAATAAACAATTCCTTCTCTTGTATTTTCGGGAGCGAAAACGATTGTTGAAGCAATAAGTGCATTTCTGTTATGAACGGATGAATGGCTGTCTGTACTGCCTACAATGGGGTATCTTCTGCCTTTTGCACGGTCTTCGTAATATCTTATTGTCTGCCAACCGTTCTGTTCAAAATAGTTTTCACCGCCCAATACTTCAAATGCATCAAACGGCTGAGTTGCCATAATATATTCGGTCAGGCTTTCGGGTACGTGAAGAACATTCTGAAGCCAGTAAGGATGCGCGAAAATACCCAGACCGTCAGCCTTTTTGATATGATTGAAAATCCATACACATGAAGCATAAGTGAATTTTTCAATTCCGTCAGGTATATCGAGAGTTTCTGCAAGCTCGTTTACCTGTTTTTTATATTCTTCAACTGAAATTACATCGGGGCATTCGCCGTCAAGTGAACGAAGGTCTTTACCGTCACCGACGTCTATATGATGATCACCCGGCATAAGTGCATTTACGGAGTATTTTCCGCCGAAATTAACAATATGGATATCGTTGCCCTCAAGATGAATTTCTTCACCTGTTACAAGGTTATATTCAATGGGTACATCCTTGTAAGCATTGATTGCTTCAAGTGACGGATAATAGCTGTCATGGTCGGTCATTGCAAGGAAATCATAACCGTTCTTTCTGTAGTTTGCTGCTACAATTGCGGGAGCCTGATTACCGTCCGAACGTGTTGTATGCATATGAAGGTCGCCGCGGAAAGGATATCTGCCCACAAGGTCTTCATGAAGTGAGTAAACTGAAAGTCTTACAACTCGTTTTCCGTCTTTTACGATGTCAACATAGTGTTCCTGCTCGTCTTTATATGTATGAGTGAATCTGAGACAACCGTCTTCGCAAGGAGTGACGGGGTATTCTTTCAGATTGTTTCTTTCGGGATATCTCTGAGAATTACCTTCATTGAATGCTCTGACCTGAATTGTGTATTCTCCTGAAAATGCAACGTGAAGACCGAGAGGCTTTATTGTAACTTCAACGGGAGTGTCACATTTGAAAACTTTTGGGAAAATATCGTAATTTGTAAGTTCGAGTTTAACCATAATTTTGCTCCTTTATCATATTTATAAGTTCAGACGGATATCTTGTAGTGATATTATCGGTTCCGAGTGTTAACACACGTTTCATATCTTCTTGCTTGTCAACTGTCCATACAGAAACCTCAATATTGTTTTTGTGAAGATGTTCAACAAGTCTTTTTGTAACATTTCTGTGATTACAGTTGAGACCGACAGCACCGTTTTTCCTGATTATTGAGCAGAGTCTGTTAAAATAGATTTTGTTTTGAAGAAAACGGGGTCTGATTTTTATATTAAGATAATAGATATAGCCGGGAAGTTGTTTTTTCATTTCATCTGTGTTATTTGAAAAAATACCCGTGCAGAAAACTCTTTGAGTCATATTGTATTTTTCTGCAAGAGGTATAATATTCTTAAGATGTGATGTTTCTTTTATATCAAGATTTATTATAAGATTTCCGAGCGGTTCTGCTGCCGAAAATGCTTCTTCAAGTGTGGTTACATTACCGTTTTGGGCATCGTGAGAGAGTACGGGGGTTCCGTCTTTCCGGAAACGGATGTCAATTTCTGTTATTTCGGCTCCGGATTCATATGCTTTTATGATTGATTCAACAGAATTGGGTAGTGTGTTTTCACAACCGGAATGACCTGTTACGGTAAATCTAAAATTATTTTTACGCATAATCATCACCGTTTTTATTTTACAAAATTATTTTACGGGTGTCAATATGATTGAAGATTGTTTGCAAATCAGAATTTATTGATATCTTTATCGTAGGGGCGCCCATTGGCAGTCTGTATTGAAACATATGTAACTAATATAGGGACCGATGCACACATAAATTATTTTTCCTTCAATAAAATCCCTCGATAGATTATTATATAGTGACAAATTCAGTATAATATGCTATAATTGATTTTGAGGTGGTAGTATGCTGAAGCTATACAGAAAAAGTGAACTGTTGTTTTCAATTGTATTGATTATTGTTTATGTTGTCGGAGCGTCGGTATGCGATGCTTTTTCAGATAAACTCGGTTTTTCAAAAGCTCTTACTTTACCTTTTCTTGTTATTTTATCAGTAATTTTAATTATCTTTCTCGGCAAACAAAAACTGTTTAAAGAATACGGTCTTTGCAAAACGGAATTACCCCTTAAAAAATTGTTATATTTTATCCCTCTTGTAATTCTTTGTCTTCTTAATGTTATAACAGGAATGAGCATTACTAAGACTGTTCCCGTAATTATTCTCGAAGTGTTGAGTATGTTATTCGTCGGTTTTCTTGAAGAAATCATTTTCAGAGGATTTCTTTTTAAAGCAATGGCAAAAGATAACCTGAAAGCCGCAGTTATTGTTTCATCGCTTACTTTCGGCATAGGTCATATCATAAATCTGTTTAACGGGGCAGAAATTGTTTCAACTCTTTGTCAGATACTCGGTGCAGTCGGCTTCGGCTTTATGTGTGTGATGATTTTTATTAAATCAAAGTCACTTCTGCCGTGCATCATAACCCATTCGGTGTTCAATATGCTGAATGTTTTTACTGCTGAAACAGATATGATGACAAGCATTATTGTTTCAGTTGCTATGATAGTAATAACAGTTGGTTATTCTGTATTTTTATCTTTACAATTTCGTACCAATAATGTATAATAATCTCCGTACAGGAGTAAATTTATGGTTCTTATTATCGCAGAAAAGCCCTCTCTTGCAAGAAATATTGTTGCAGGAATAGGGCAAATGAAAAAATATCAAAATTATTATGAAGGCTCGGGTTATATCGTAACCTGGGCTTTCGGTCATTTGTTTTCTCTGTGCGATATCGAGGATTATACGGGCGTCACATCAACAGGGAAGTGGAGTATGGAGAATATTCCCTGTTTCCCCGAAAAATTCAGGTTTCACCTAAAAACAGGCGAAGACAAAAAGCCCGATGCAGGTGTTATCCGTCAGTTTGAAACAATAAAAACACTCTGCAACCGTCAGGATGTTGATGCAATTGTAAATGCGGGGGACGCCGACAGAGAAGGTGAAATTATTGTCCGTCTCTGTGTGATGAATGCCCTTGAAAGCGAGAAAAAACTCCTTCGTCTGTGGCTTCCCGACCAGACCCCCGAAACAGTTGCCGCCGCTTTGCAGGATATGAAAAGCGAAACTGAATATGATTTACTTGCAAATGAGGGGTTTGCCCGTACATATATTGACTGGCTTTACGGTGTGAATCTCACACGATATGCCACACTCAGAACAGGTGTGCTTCTGCGTGTTGGCAGAGTTATCGTGCCCGTTGTTAAGGCAATTTACGACAGAGATATGGCAATCCGCAACTTTGTTCCCGATATTTATTACGCACTTGTGTCATCTGCCGAAACAAACGGAGAAATTGTAGAGCTCGTTTCAAAGCATAAATTCCCAAAAGAAAAAGCCGCCACGGCTCAGAGAGCGTGCGACAAACTCAATGCTCAGGAAGCAATTGTAACGGCTAAAAAGACGAAAAAAGACAAACTCAACCCCGGCAAACTCTATTCACTATCAAAGCTTCAGAATTACCTCGGCAAGAAACATAAAATGCCCATGGAGACCTCTCTGAAAATCGTTCAGAAGCTCTATGAAGAGGGTTATCTCACATACCCGAGAACTAACTCCGAATATCTTGCAACGGCTGAAAAGGATAAAATAAAGAAGATTATTGATATAGTAAAATCGAAGGGGTATCCCGTTGAATTCAAGGATAAAAAGACCATTTTTGATGACTCTAAAATAGAGTCACACTCAGCATTGACACCTACATACAAATTCCCCGATGCATCGAAGCTCTCAGAGGAAGAAAGAATTGTCTACACAGCTGTTTTACGCCGATTTGTAGCTGTTTTCTGCAGTGAGGAATGTGTTGTTCAGAAGACCGAAATCACCGTTTCTGTGGGTGAATGTGAGGATTACAACTTAAAGGGTATGATGATTCTTGAACCCGGTTGGACAAAATACGACGACAGCTCAAAGAACAATAAGATTCTCCCGAAACTCGAAAAGGGTGACAGGGTGAATATCGATTTCAAGCCCAAAGAAAAAGAGACAAGTCCGCCCAAGCATTACACCATTGAAACACTTAATAATTATCTGAAAAATCCTTTCAGAGAAGATAAAGCCGCCGCCGATGAAAACGACGACAGCGAGGATTACAGAGCAATTTTTGAAGGGCTTGAACTCGGCACCGAAGCGACGAGAACGGGCATTATCAACAATGCAATCAAGAGCAAATATATCGAACTCAAAAAGGATGTTTACAGAATTCTGCCCGACGGTGAATATCTTATTGAACAACTCATTCTTATGGGTATTTCAATGGATAAATACAAAACAAGTCAGCTCGGACAGGCACTCAAAAAGGTTTACCGTGGTGAAATTACAATTGATGACAGCGTAAAACAGGCAACAGACGAAATAAGCGGTGTTTTCGGTGCAAATGTCAATTCTCCTGATTCACCTTACTATTCGGGCTTTGCAGGTGATGTGGTCGGTAAATGCCCCGAATGCGGAAATGACGTTATCAGAGGTAAATACGGTTACGGTTGCAGTAACTATAAAAACGGCTGTAAGTTCCGTATCGGCGGTATTATATGTAAGAGGGTAATAACTCCTGCTCACGCAAAACAACTTCTCACAGAAGGCAGAACAGGGAAAATCGAAGGCTTTGTTTCAAAGAATGACAAACCGTTTTCTGCAAGTCTTAAAATGGAAGAAAATAAAGTTATATTTGATTTTACATAACAAAAAGTCGGGATTGCTTCCCGACTTTTAATATTATTCTTCCTTTTTTTCTTTCTTTTCTGCTGTGTTGATTGATTTGCCGAAAACAAAGAATCTTGTGAAAAGGAATTCTGTTGACATATTGATAAGCATTGTCAACGCAAGAACAAGATATTCATTCCAACCGATGTTTGTAAGGGCAACACCCCACCAGATTGAAAGGGGAGTAAACACGCAGTAATAACCGAAAACCTTGAGCATAGCGATGGGAATGTTTGCGGCTGATTTGAAAGTGAATTTTCTGTTTACGGTGAAATTGAAAAGCACCGAAAGAACAAGTGCAATAAAATAAAACGGACCGTATTCATTGTTGATAAGATTTTCGGGCAGAAAATCAAAAATTGAAGTTCTCTTTGCAAGTTCATTCAGAACAGTGAAAGAAACTGTCTGTATAATACCTGCACCTGCAGAACAGAACACAAACTTTACAGCCATTATAATATTATCTTTTTTCGAGATTTTCTGTGTGTTTTCGGTTTTTGTTTCCATATTGATGCTCCTTTTCTGTTTATATTATCATTTTAATCCTAATATAAGACAATGTCAAGATAAAACATTTTAAAAGAGCATCTTGTGGTGTATGATTTTTGATAAATCAGAATTTGTCGAGGTCCCCTCGACAAATTCTTGAAAGAATAAATAATAATGAATAAAGAATAATGTTGGAAGGGGCAAGCCCCTTAAACCCCATTTATATAATCAAAGCCCGCAGGGCTTCCGATTTTATTATTTA
>JAZSPR010000161.1:0-14654 GCA_045537555.1 Acutalibacteraceae bacterium
TGTTCCGAGTGTTTTTGCAAAAAACCGCAATGGCACCTCATACGGGGTCCCCGAAAAGTTCAAAAAACTTTTTGGGGAAGAGGAAGAACAGCGGAGTGATTGAGTTTTCGGGCAAACAAAGTTTGAAGCACGGAAACGAAAGATACGCAGCTTGTTCTGACGAGGTGTATAATTGCGCACTTTTACAAAGTGGTGTTTTCGTTGCTCTCTTTGAATTGTTCAATCGCTCTACCGACTGCTTCGGGATGAAATGCAATTTTCAGAATTTCTTCAACCTGCTCGTCGGTCAGTTCGTTGGGACAACCGAGAAACTTTTCAAGCATAGCGCCACGGGTGCAGAGTCTGTGAGTACGTTCTTTCCGTGTCAGTAAATTTATCTGTGACTCATAATATTTGCTTTTGTTATGCAACACCTTCAGTTCAGCTTCACCCTTCGCTTTCATTTCACGAAGTTCGTCAATGGATTTGTTGCTGAGATTTATATTTGACATTAATCATCACCTCTTTTCTGTTTTAGAATATAAGGAAACCGCTTCACAAAAAGTGAAACGGTTTAATGAAATGTATTAGATCTTTGTTGCATAGAAGTATATGCATAATTTTCGAAAAAATGATATAATAAAAAAATCACATCATTTTTAAGACCAACAGCAATAAAAACGTACTTAATTGATGAAAGCGCTTTTAAAACATAAAACGGGAGGTGAACAACATGGATGATTTAAAAATCATTGAACTTTACTTTGAAAGAAACGAGCAGGCAATCAAAGAAACTGATATTAAATATGGCAAACTCTGCCACAGTATTGCTTTCAACATTCTTAAAAATCACGAAGATTCAGAAGAATGTGTCAATGATACATACTCCGGGATTTGGAATGCTATTCCGCCTGCAAGACCGAATAACCTTACGGCTTTTATTTGCAAAATTGTAAGAAATCTTTCTCTTAAACGCTTGGAATTTTTGAAGCGAGAAAAGCGTTCTTCGGATGTGCTTGTGTCATTAGATGAACTTGAAGGCGTTTTGTCAGATGAACGGTTTGCTCCAAATGTATCAGACGAAGATGTGGGCAAATCAATCAGCAGATTTCTCCGCAATCAAAAAGAAGATGTCAGGAATGTGTTTATTCGTAAATACTATTTCTTTGATTCTGTAAAGAAAATTGCAGAACGATACGGATTTACCGAAAGTAAAGTGAAAAATATGTTGTTCTACACTCGAAACAAGTTAAAGGAACACCTTATTAAGGAGGGAATTGAAATATGAAAACACCGAGAATTGTTAATTCAGTCGGACATATTGATGATGACCTTATAAATGATGCAGTAAAAAGCGAGAAATCATCAAAGAAAAATGTTTGGATTAAATGGACTTCACTTGCAGCCTGCTTTGCAGTTGTGTTGATAGTGGCGGTGGTTGCAGGTCCGATAATGTCAGGCAACAGAAACATTGCTCCTTCAGTTGACAGCGGAAATATAAATCCTGTTATTGATAACAGTGCTACAAATACTTCTTCAAATATTGAAGAAACTTCTGCTCAAGCTAATTCAGAAGAGCCTGATATTTCTGTAAGCAACGAAGAGATTACTCCTTCTGAAAGCAACAATGAGACTAATCCGCCTGTTCCAAATGAAGAAACCCATCCCGCCGTTAATAATGAAACAACGCAGTCTGTTACCTCCAACGAATTTTCGGGTTATAAAAAAAGCTACTTTTATAAAGTTGACGATGACAATTTCTCATCATATATCGGAGGAAAAGTAATCAACAAGGATAAGCTTGGCGAAAAAATATCAGATGTTACCGTAACGGCAGGTTGGGAAACTTGGGTCGGAGAAAAACTTACTGAAACAGTTTCAACCGAAAATCTCCGAGCTGAAGTTTATTTAATAAACGGAGTTTCAAATGATGTTGCAGTTGCGTTGAAGTTTATTGACAAAGGTGAAGCTGTAACCACAACACATTACTATGTTATATTGAATCCCGATGCTGATTTATCTGCGGTAAAGGACTACATTATCCCGTACTCCGTTCTCGGTTATACGAGTTATAAAACAGACGGAGAAGAAACTGTTGTTAATGAGATTGCGGGAGAAGAACTTACTGTTACGCATACAAAGCAGTCCGTAGCAGAATAAATCAACTTACCTCACACCTGAATTTTTAATCCCTGTTGGTGTAAATCACTGCGCCAATGGGGATTATTTGTTTGAAGTTTTTCTTTTCACCCAAACAATATCATATCCCATAACATCAGCCATTTCGACTGCTTCGGAATATCGCAGAGATCCTCGGCGGAGTTTGCCTGAAAAGTTAGGAACGCTGTCGCTCCAGTCATATTCATACGCAAGCATATCAACGAGTTCTCTCATTGTCATTCCTTCTTTGACTATGTAAGATTTGATTTCATTTCGTATATTCATTAAATCATCCTTTCAGTTTTTTATTTATGATGCACCGTTCAATATAGGTGCTGTTCAAATTCATTGTTTCGTGTGTTTGTTTGCGATTTGGTGAATTATCACGCATTTCCGTGAACTGTGTTCGCTGTTCGGTGTATCGCTGTTTCGTATGGATTTCCATACAAAAACATTGATTAGTTCGCTGTTTTCACATCCTTTCATAAATTAATCGCCGTTCTGCCCGAAGTTCGAGTTCCGACAGGCATTCCTCATATCTCTATGGGCGCTGTGTCGTCAGCCTTTCGGCTGCGCTCACTCTCTTTTGAGAGGTCATGGCGGTTTGTTCTCGTCGGACGGTCATTCAATTTTACTTTTCCGTTACCCGTTGACTACATTGTAGCGAAAAAACTCACTGCTTTCCGTATTTCCAAGAGGATGGAAAAGCAAAAACTCTTGCCGATTTTGAAGTGACAAGAGTTTATAGACAGATTGAAAATCATTATGTTGGTATTGTATAATTAGTTAAATTTTAGAGTATTTTATAACCGATAAGACACCGAAAATGACCGAACAGACAAAAATCAACATTTCTTCTTTTATATTTGCTATGATGGTACTGCAAATAAAAAGGAGGATAACATAAATGCAAGAGATAAAAACAGTTGAGCTTGTAAAGCACTACAAAAACTTGACCGCTGTGAACAAGCTCAATTTAGAAATACGGCAAGGTGAACTGTTTTCGCTGTTGGGTGTTAACGGTGCGGGAAAAACCACAACAATAAAAATGTTAACCTGCCTGACAAAGCCATCCAACGGTGATGCGTTTGTAGGCGGATTCAGTATAACAACGCAATTGGAACAGGTGAAACAATTAATCGGTGTTTCCCCTCAGGAAACCGCAGTTGCCCCAAACCTTACCGTAAAAGAAAACTTAGAACTCATTTGCGGAATATACGGATTTTCTAAAGAGAAAACAAAGAAAAGAATTGAGGAACTTTGCGGGCAATTTTCATTGGATTCCGTTTTGAAAAGAAAAGCAGGAAAGTTGTCGGGCGGTTGGCAGCGTCGTGTCAGCATTGCAATGGCACTTATCAGCGAACCGAAAATACTTTTTCTTGATGAGCCGACTCTCGGTCTTGACGTTATTGCACGGCACGAGCTTTGGGATGTGATTCGCTCTCTGAAAGGTAAAGCTACTGTTATCCTGACAACGCACTATATGGAAGAAGCGGAAGCTCTTTCGGACCGCATCGGCATTATGAAAGACGGTAAGCTTCTTGCGGTGGGAACGGCAGAAGAATTGAAACAAAAAGCAGGCACAAACGATTTTGAAGCAGCCTTCGTTTCAATCGTAAAGGAGGGTACGGTATGAGAATGCTGACTTTTGCAAAAAGAAACGCAAAAGAGATTTTGCGTGACCCTCTCAATCTCGGTTTCGGTCTAGGATTCCCTTTAGTATTGCTGATGCTTCTGAGTGCATTGCAAAGGAACATTCCCGTAAGCTTGTTTGAAATTGATACCCTTACTCCAGGTATTACCGTATTCGGTCTGTCATTTATGACGCTTTTCTCCGCAACGCTGGTTGCCAAAGACCGTGAAAGCGCTTTTTTGCAGAGATTATATACAACACCGCTTAAGGGATTTGAATTTATCATCGGTTATATGCTTCCTCTTTTGCCGATTGCACTCGCCCAGACGGTCATATGCTATCTGTTTGCGATTCCCTTGGGATTGACTGTGAGCGCAAACATTATATATGCCGTTATCGGCATAATTCCAATGGCCGTATTCAATATTGCATTGGGACTTTTGTGCGGCAGTATTTTCGGCGTCAAGCAGGTCGGCGGCATTTGCGGTGCATTGTTTACCAATCTCTCCGCATGGCTTTCGGGTGTGTGGTTTGATTTGAAGCTTGTCGGTGGTTTTTTTGAAAAGCTCGCTAATGCGTTGCCGTTCTTTCGCGCAGCAGAAGCAGAAAAAGCATTGTTCGGAGGAAACTCTGAGCTTGCGTTTTCACACATTCTTCCGATAATTATATACTGTATATCTATAACAGCGGTTGCCGTGTTCTTCTTCCTTAAGCAAATGAAAAAACAGTAAGGATTTGATGCGATGAAATATAAACTGATTATCGACAAAAATGCAGATGAAGAGATAATTGCAATCGTTCACGAGCCTTCTTCGCTGACACAGCAGATAGAAAACCTTATCTGCAGCTATTCGGGTACGGACAGTATTATGGGGCACAAGGACGATGAAATGCGTAAATTAACATTTCAGGAAATAGAGTGCATTACCGTTCTTGACAGAAAAGTAATTGCAATTGATGTGAACGGGAACCAATATCGCATTCAAGACAGACTCCGTGATTTAGAGGATGTTTTGCCCTCCTATTTTATCCGTATCAACAAATCCACCCTTGCCAACGAACACCGTATTCTGCGGTTTGATGCTGCGTTCAGCGGCGGTGTTGATGCCGTGTTTCAATGCGGTTACCGTGAATATGTTTCAAGACGTTGTTTTTCACAGATAAGAAGGAGGTATGAATGAATATGAAAAGGTTTGTTTCGGAATTTTTTCGCCGAGGTTTAACAGCCTGCGGTTTCGGTCCAATCATTCTGGCGGTTTTATATCTGATTTTACATTATAAGGGTGCTGTTGAAACGCTGAGTGTAAATCAGGTATGCATCGGCATATTTTCAATAACTCTCCTTGCTTTTGTTGCAGGTGGTATGAATGCTGTCTATCAAATTGAACGGTTGCCTCTGATGATTGCAATTCTGATTCACGGTGCAGTCCTATATGCCAGCTATTTAGCCACTTATCTTCTCAACGATTGGCTTGATTGGGGTTGGATCCCCGTTCTCGTTTTTTCAGGTATTTTTGTTGTGGGCTATCTTGCAATTTGGGCGGTTATTTATTCCGTAATCAGGAGAAATACGCAAAAACTAAATAAAATGCTGAAAGAAAAACAACAAACTATAAATGAATAAAAATCAAACATTCAACTGCTCTCCTTGGGAGGGCAGTTTTTTCGTTCAATAACTGTAAATTTACTGAAAAATCGACACAAAGTACCACAAAACGGACAGCAAATACTATATAATTAAATTAAAGGAGTGATGATATGTACTTAAAATTAACAATACAAGAACGACTGAAGGATCTGAGAACAGAACAAAAGCTGACTCTTGAACAGCTTGCCGAGAAAACGGGCATTTCTAAATCTGCACTTGGCAAATACGAAACCGAAGAATACAAGGATATGAGTCCGTTCAATCTTGTCACACTTGCAAATTTCTACGGTGTTTCAACCGATTATCTGCTAGGTCTGACGGAACAAAAAAATCACCCGAATGCAGATATCAATAATCTGCATTTGAGTGATGATATTACACTTTCGAAAAATACGGTAATCCTTTAACTCTGCAAAACCGTAAGCTTTCAACATACATAAACAACCTTGCAGACGCAGGCTTTGCTGTTGAAAGAGTGATTGAAGAAACAAGCGATACCGTTCTTGAAAAATCAGCAGACTTCAGTTCGGGTTACTATGCCGATTTCAAAGCAAAGCATTTTCCGCTGTCAATCGTAATTAAAGCGAGGAAGCTTTGATTTTTGAGGTGTAGATATGTTTGAACTCGAACAAATATTGTTGCAATTGATTCGGGGTTTATTAATGTTAATTTTTTGATTTATTTGAAAGTTTTGAATAAGCAAATTTATCTGCAAATCATATCTTTTTGTTATATAACCATTTCATTTCCGCGTTGTTGTCAATAGCCCGAAATAAAAAGCAGGCAACACCGGAACGCCGCCTGCTTTGTGTAAAAATTTTATTTCATTTGACTTTTTGTTTTAATTGCCTGATATCAAATCGATAAGCTTTCTTACGGGAGAAAAAATCCTGTCAACGAGGCTGCCGCCGCCAAAAAGGAAAAGTGAGCCTTTGCTCATTGCGTACGTAATATCCTCAAGAATCAGGTCAAGCTTTGATTCTTTTTCCGGTTCAATGTTTTCGTAGCCTTCTGCACCCACCTTATGGAGAACGGCAATAAGTCTTTTTTCTGCGGCTTCAACTCTCGGTTGATCGGCAACAGTCAGTTTAAGTACAGCTTCACCCTCAGCTATTGCCGCATTAAGCTCTGCCTTATCTTCCTCGCTGAGTCCGGTTTGGTCAACTCTCTTTGCGTCCGGAAGCTTCCATCGGCGGATACTCTGCGTATAACAAGGGCCGTTATATTGGGGATACATTTCGGGATTTTCATTGACATCCGTTACCTCTCCCAGAAAAATTGCCTTTGCAAGATTGAGAACAACATCGTTATAGCCTACCTCATGGTGCTGGTTAAGGAAAATCCATGTGTTTTCGGGAAGAATTGCAGTTGAAGTGTCAACCATATTGTCAGGCGAAACGTGATTATGGTCGGGATTGGTGCAGTAAGTGTTGCTTTCGTAATCAACGTCGTCAAGCGTCTGCTCGCCTGCCGCACCGGTTGCACCCAGAGTTGTTGATGTGAGATTTACAATACCGTCGGAATTTACCTTCTCTGCTGAAGCAACAATGTTGAAATATGTATACATTTCTTCGCCGAGATCAAGATTTGAGCCTGCGATTGAATTAACGCGTACACCGTCTTCAACCGCCTTGAGAATATTTCCTTTAAGATTGAGTCTTGCTGTCTGGAAACGGTCTGTTCTTGCCTTAAGAGCAGGCTTATCGCCGAGATACCTCTCTGAAAGAGCATCGTACCTGTATGACGGAAGCATTGCCCAGAACTGAGGACAATTAAGCATAAGGGTATCGAGAATACCGCTGATTGCGCCCGAAAGAAGAGCATCAACACCTGAACGGGGAATAATATGAAGAAGTGAATTGATAAGATATCCGAGAGTAGGACCACCTTCGTTTTCAATAAATATCTGCTTTATGAATTCGTGATAGAGATATTCATCGTCAAGTCGCCATTCTCTTGCAAAGAAATCCGCAACAATATCGGTGCCGTCAAGGCAGGCAACAGCGTTAACAATCTGGTCAAGCTCACTGTGACCGTATTTATCAAGATATGCGGTCAGAATTGTGCCTCCCAGGCTGACGGGAAGAAGCGAGACCTTATCGTGCCCCGTCTGTTCCTTTACCATTTCGATATATTCCGCAAGGTCATCTGCTGAATCCATCGGGTCACCGACAAGGTTAAAGGTAAAGAAATACACATGTTCTTCACCGATTTCATTGACTAAGGACTGCATGGGAACCATTCTGTAGGTCCAATCAAGGTCTTCCTCACTCATATGCTCAAGTGAATAATTCCATCTTTGCGTTTTGAGGTTTTCAACGTGGTCGCCGTTCGCATCGCATCTCTGATATTTGAAAATATCCGAAACAAGATTGTAAGCAACCTTGTCAAGACCTGCATTAGTCTGAAAAACAATCGTTGCAAGAACGCTTGCAACTGCTTTTACAATAGCATTTGTCGAAAGAGCAGCCTCGTTGAGAATAAGCAAGGTGCTTCCGATGTGATTGCCGTTATACATAACGGGCTCATCATTTTCATCGTAAAGATATGTAGGCGAGTGATTGATACCCGGAAGAACGATAACGGGTGAATGCTCACATTTACCGCCGCAATCCGTTTCGGTTGCCGCAGAAACACCGACTGCACACGCTGAAGCGAGCATTGATGCACAAATCATAAAAGCTGTCACTCTTTTCAATATTCTTTTCATTTCCAGATTCTCCTTATATCTTAAAACTGTGCTTTAAGAGGTTCCGATTGCATTCCGTAGCAGTTTTCAGCAACTATTTCAAGTGTGTAATTCTCTTCGGGCAGGTTCTCCAGATCGATTTTTACTGTTGCAGGAACATTGTATCTGTAATACTTGGGAACGGTTTTGCCAGCCGGAGCTCTGTTGCCCTCGGTATCAACGGTGTATGCTCTGTAAATGAATATCGGCATACCGTCTGTTGACTGAGCAGAATCAAAGTGAACTGTTTTACCTATCAGTTTTACCGATGCATCACCGTCAAAAGTGGGAGGCGATGAACGCTTTTTCTGCTGTTCGGGTGTATATTTGCGTTCAAAAGGACTTTCAAGGATATATTCGCAAAGATATTCCTTTGACAGAAGGTCAACAGCTCTGAGTCTTATACGGTTTTCGGCATCAATTTCCACAACCCAGAACGTTGATACGGTTCTGTAGTTTTTCGGATGGACAGTTTTAACGTCATCAACAGTCAGCTCGGTATAATAAAGTCCGCCCGTACCGAGAGCGGTATATTCGCCCTGCCAGATTGACCTTGCATCATTAATGGGATAATGCGAATGACCCGAAAAATCAATAACCTGAGGATATTTCTTCAGAATTTCCGCAAAATCAGGCATTCCCCAGCCTTCAAAATCGGAGCTTCCGTAAACGGTATTTGAAATATGCTCATGCTGAATAACAAAAACGGGCTTTGAAGGGTCATCGGCAACTGCAAGATCAATCTGTTCAACAAGCCATTCCTTCTGATACTCGCTGTAATGCTCGCCCTCAATTTTTGAGGCGGAAACTCCGATAAAATGGAAGCCGTTTATGACACGGTGAAAATCCGTTTCCTGTCCCATAATCTCTTCGTAAAGCTCAAGAGATTCTTTTCCCAGATTACGGTCATCGTGAGAGGTTGAAACCGTTGCAAGAAACTGTGTGCCCTCTTTGATAACCGGCTTTGTTGCCGCCTTTATGCTTCCGAAGGCAATTTTTGTTCCCATATCCGTAACGTCGCCTGCGATAAGCACCGCATCGAGTTTGTTATATTCTTCGTCTTTTTCGGCAATATCGTATCCTAGCTTAACCATGCGCTGAAGTCTGAAGCTCTGAATGTCACCGATTGTGGTGATATGAGAATCGCTCGTTACGATAAATCTGACAACAGGAGAGAAATCTCCCGTATCTTCGGGTGCTTTTGGGTTTGCCAGAAGAGAAACAAAGCTTCCGTATGCAATAAGAATTGCAAGAAAAAAGCTGCTTATTCCGTTCATTTTATTTCTCCTTTGTTTTTATCGGTATTTCTGTATCTGTAAAGTGCTATGAGGGATGAAATAATGCCTGCAATCTGCGCAAAAACGGCGGTTGAGCCGAGTATGCCATGATAAACCGTCCACAGTGACAGATTCACAAGAAGCATAAGCCTGATGTTCTGTTCTTTTTTCTGAAACACCGCGAGCATATAAAATATCGCCGCAACGGTTGAAAGCAAATCAAGAGGGATTTTATATCCCAGCAGCCCTCCTGTCGCATAAAGAACAAGAAAAAATATTTTTTTCGCATTGCCTGACTCGGTTTTTTTATACTCGTGCCATATTGAAATCAAAAGCTGAAGAACAGCCACAAGGCAGACCACAACGCCCGAATTGAAGCCGTCAAGCAAAAGAATGTTCACAGCGGTGAGGGCGTTGACAAGAACGGACACCACAAGCATCTGCTTTTTCTTTTTTAATTGGAGTGTCAGTATTACTCCCAGAGTAACAAGCACTCCCAGAAACTGTGCTATGTAATATTTCATATTTTTACCTGAGTTTTAATCCGCATCATTTATGCATGGTTGTATAAAGATTTTCCATAAGCTCATAGAAAGCAACGGCATAGGGATTGATGGCATCCCATATCGGCTCATCATAAAGGGTTATCCATGTATAGATTCTTCTTGTCAGATGCCTTAAATCGTTATCGGAAAGCTCGTGTCCGGGTCTTTCACCCATTCGGGTAATACCGAATTTAACAAAATCGTTATAAAGGTCTTTTCTTGCCTTCATCCACAGATACGGATGCTGAAACAACGAAAATTCCGAGCGCATATTGGAGCATTTCCAATATCTCCAGCAGAGTTCCGAACGGAGTATACGGCTCAACTGTTCTTCGTTTTTCGCCTGAGCTTTTGCCTTTTCCCAAAGTTCATCGCATCGGCTGACTTCCCACGGCATCATACCCGGAAGCGAAAAGCGTGAATCCTCTTCAATATAGAGATGCTTGTATTTTGTAACGGCATGCTCCGTTACGATATCTATGAATTCTTTAAGATATACTCCGCCGTTGCCGTAAACCGCCGTCATATACCCTGTCATTTCTTCGTCAAAGTCAAGGTAAGGATTCTGCATAAGCTTTGAAAGCAGATAGGTTTTCATTTCGCCGAATTCTCCGTCGCTTTCGGAAATGTAATAAACACCCTGCTGATATATGCCCTTCACGTTATGCTCATAAAAAATCTGTGTGTTTCTCTGCATAACGCCGAAGTTTGCATAGATGTTCATGCTTTCATCGCAGTTAAGATTGTAGTTCCATATATAAAGTCTATTGCAGATTTTACTCCATTCTGAAAGAGCGTTCATAAAAGAGATGTTTCTCTCACAGTCGGGGTCGTCAAGAGTATGACCGAAGCAGCATTCTATTGAACACAAGCGAACAATAACATCCTCACAGGGTACAACAGCCGTGGGTGCCTTGCGTGTATATTGATAGGCAAAGGTGTCGATTGCAAGATTATCATATTTGCCGTCAGCTTTGATGCGCTTTGCAATTTCGTTTGCAAAAGTTATCATCGTGCCCGCCTGAGAGCCGTTTGCTTCGTCAAGAGCTTTACAGTTTTCGCATTGGCAGTAATATCCGTTATCAGCCTGAGTAACCGATAAAATCTGCAAATCCGCATCGGGATTGTGTTTTTCTTCAAGCAATGCAAGAGCCTGCGAGGTTACGATATCCTTGACATCCTCATTGGTAAGGCAAAGCTGAGTTCCCGTTCTCACGCCGTCAACAAGCGCAAAGTATTCGGGATGATCCTCAAAATAAACCGAGGGTTTACAGTATTGATTGACAAGGGTGTGGCTTGAACCGCCTATGTATTCAACCGCACCTCCCTGCTCGGCTGTAAGGTCTTTGTAAATTCCGCCGGTAAGACCGTTTGCAAGAGAAAACTCTGCATCCGCCGAGCTTCTTGTATCTGTTTCCGTATACTCAAAGAATGGAGTATATTCAACTTTTATCCCATTGGGAACGGTAAGATTTTCATTATCGGGGATTACAATAACCCCTGATTCATACCAATGACAGCCGCAGAATTCTTCAAGGAAGCGGTAAACGCCGTTTATCGTTCCTTTGTTGCCCGAACCGATGATAACAAGCTCGTTTTGGGTCGAAGTTACGGTATAGCTTCCGTCGGCATCATCCGTTACACCCTGCAAGGCGATTTTGTATTCTCTTTGCGTTTCACCGTTTACAATTTCAATATCGCTACCCGTAATTTCGTCAAGATAATATTTAAGACGGCTTGCGGCATAGTTATCCGTGACGCTTGCATTTTCGGATAATACTATAACTGCATCTGCAACTGAGAAGCCCGTTTCGGCGGCAGATACAGGAATCGCACACAAAGATAAAACTATAACGCAGACAAGAACTGCAGAAACAAATCTTTTTGTCATTTTTATCATCTCCGTTCAGTGATGTTACTTTACTAAATCGACCAGCTGCTGTCAGTAAAACGTGTGTGACGGTAAGGGAATGCTCTGAAGAAATCATCTGCATCTCCTTTTATTTCAACGCCGTCAATAAATAAAGCGGTCTGCGAATTATGTCCTTCACCCGCAAGCATAAGCCTTGCGGCGGCAGGCGCGGTGAGAGATATATCATAATCGCCTTCCGATTTGCGTGTGACAACCGCTTTTCCCTTCTGATATTCAACCTCGAAAATCCCGTTGTTCTGCTCAAATTCGTCAATACATCTCAAGCGAAAAGCACCGTGTTCTTCGGGATAAGCGTTGTTTTCGAGAAGCTTTTGCAGGTTATAGATTCTTCCCGCTGCTCCGCCGTTATATTCATATGTCACACCGTCAATTCTGTCTGCAACACAGGCAAAATCACTGCCCTGATACTGTTTTCTGACAATCAGATTTTTAACCATACCGTCGTAATTGCGCAAAAATCCGATTAAACCGTAAAGTGCTTCAGGCGAAAGAACAAACAGCTCTTCAACGAAAAGGTCATTGGGTCTGCTGACGGTAAAGCGCACATAACCGTCCGCAACTCCGTCTGCATCATATCTTATATATGTATAGTCTGCTCTTTCGAGGGGTGTGTCGCAGAAATGCTTTTTTTCCTCACGCAGAGTCATCAGATTTTCTCTCAAAGCACATTTTTTATGGAGTTTACTGAGTTCTTCAAACTGTTCGCCCGTATAAAGAACAACATCGGTGCTGCGCGGAATATGTTTAAGGTTTTCAAACGGAACCTTTATCGCAAACATACGGTTAAGATTTGCATAGCCGAATTTTTCATAGTATGAAATCGAAAAAGGATGCAAAAAACCGAGAACCCAGTCGTTTTCAACTGCAGTTTCGCCGATTTTTTTCATAATCTCCCGAATGCCGCCCATTCTGCGGTATTCGGGCAAACTGCATACACCGCTTACAATAACGGAATCAAGAAAATTTCCACAGTAATTGGTTTTGAACTCATACAACTCGACTCCCGCAAACAGCTTTCCGCCTTCGAATGCCGCAAGAACGGGCGATTTGACGGTGCTGTCCTCTTCCGCATTATATTCCCAGATGAAAGATGCAGCGGAAACCTTTTGAAAATCTGTCGCTTCCTCGGGTTTTATATATCTTATCTCCATTTTGTTTCTCCGTTATTTACCTATGTTTATCTGTGTTTCTGTTGCAAGCTTCAGCATATCCTCGTTTTCGCTTTCAACCGCATCGGACATCAGCTTGCGGCGTTCAAGAAGTTCGGCATACATCTTTTCTTTTTTATCGTTGTTGAGGTCATAGAAAAGCATAGGAATTATTCCGAGAGAGCCCGTTACGGCAGGAATAATTGTAAACATTGCAAAAAGGAAGAATTTTACCTTATCCGTCTGTTCGGCGCCCGTTCTGAATGCATTCGCTTCATAGCCTATCATCTTTTTGATGGCTGTTGTGACAACAGCACTTGTGTTTGACGAAACCTTGGCAGCAACACCCTTGGCAACGGAAGCCATCGCTTCTGTGCGGTAGCCGTTTTTCCATTCGCAATAGTCCATCGCTTCGTTATACATTTCTGTTCCGATAACAGATTTAAGACCGAAGAAGAGAGTCCAGATGATTTCCCACAGTGCCATGGCAATGCCCATGGGAACAACTTTCTGATACATACCGCCCGAATAATCCTTCTTCATACCGATACAGCCAAAAAGGAATACGGGAATATAAAGAATATTGCCGATTTCTTTTGCAAGTATGTAAAGCAGACGGCTCGAAAAACGTCTTCTCATCCATGGTACCCATGCGTAACTCATGGGGCTGATGGGTGCGGCAGGGATGCCTGCAACGAGCGTCATTGATGAGAAATGAAGAACGTCGGTGTAATAATCGTCTTCACTGCCTTTGATTGCAAATCCGCTGAGGAAATCCGAGAGAGTTATCAGAAGCAAAGGTTTGTTGCGGATAACTGATTTTATCGACATCAGGACGCTCGGTGTTTTTATGGACTGCATAACTCTTTCTTTCGAGTTATAGAAAAACCAGAATGAAGATGCGCTTGAGGCAATTGTTGTAAAACAACCCATGCCGACGAAGAGGTTCGTGTATGCCTTTGCAAGCTTGCCTGAATCATTGAGATACATACTTCTGAGAACATCGATAAGAATGGTTACTGCCTGTTCGGGAAGCTTTTCACCGAAAAATCCCGACGCAAAGTTTGCAAGAGTGATAAGCCTTGTTCTGTCATTCGGATGTGGAGTTATGGTTGACATAAGACCTGTTCTTGAAATCGTCTGGAAGGTTGTTATACCTTCTCTGGCAATGGTAAGAATCAGATAAAATGCAAGCTTTGTAAAATCCGTCTGAGTTGTGCCTTCAAAAAGATGAGGCATAAGCCAATAAAGACAGGTCAGAACACAGCCAGGAATTGCAAGAAACATAAGATAGGGTCTGAACTTACCCCAACGTGTTCTTGTTTTGTCAATAACCGCCCCAAAGAAAATATCATTGACAATATCCCACACGCTGTTGATAGTATTAACAACAGTCTGCAAACCAAGGTCTACACCTACAATGCTTGTTATGAATCGGGTTGAAAAGATATTGATATTAAAGCTCTGTGCAGCATCCCAGATTATGAAGCCTACGGATTCTTTTGCTCCAACATATCTGCGGTCCTGAGTTTTTGATGCAACGGATTTTTCTTCCCGTTCCTGTTGCATGCGGCGGAGTTCTTCAAACGCTTTTGCGTTTGAC
>JAZSPR010000141.1:0-4110 GCA_045537555.1 Acutalibacteraceae bacterium
CTTACACATTCCGAAAATCTGAGCTTTACGGTTTTTTCTTTCGGCAGGATCTCGGGCATGGTTGCTTTTATTCTCTCTATCTGCTTTTCTTTACTTGCAATCGTTATATAATTTCTTTCCTGATTGAACTGCTTTTGCTGTTCAATCATTTTTTCTATTCTTTTGATTTCAATCTGAGCCTTTTCGTATTCACGGCGATCGGATTCAAGACGCAATTCCTTGCTCTTCATATACTCGGAATACGAGCCCCTGCCCTGATAAAGCTTTTTAGCGGAAATCTCAAGTGTACGGCTCGTGGTTTTATCATGAAATAACGGTCATGGGACACGATTATTACAGAGCAAGTAAGCTTGTTTATAAAATCCTCGAGCCATTCCACGCTCTTTATATCAAGATGGTTTGTGGGCTCGTCAAGAAGCATAATATCAGGCTCGCTGAGAAGCAGCTTTCCGAGGCTCAGCTTTGTTCTCTGTCCGCCCGAAAGTGCCGTCACGGGGAGCCTTTCCTCCTCTGCGGTAAAGCCAAGCCCCATAAGGCATGAATGCGCTCTGTTCCTGAAGGTAAGTCCGCCCTTGTTCTGATATTCCTCAGTAAGGGAAGCCTGTCTTTCAAGATATTCAGGCACCTTGCCCTCGGTTAATTCAACCTTTCTGTGAAGAGCCTCAAGCTCCTCCTCCAGCTTGAAAAGGTGCGAAAAAACAGTCAGAAGCTCATCGTAAACAGAAAGCACACTTCCCTGGCAGGCGTGCTGCTGAACAATGCCTATTTCCGTTAAATTTGCCTTTATAACTCTGCCCTCAGCGGGTTCAAGTTCACCGTACAGAGCCTTGAAAAGAGTGGTTTTTCCGCATCCGTTGGAGCCGATAAGACCGATTTTATCTCCCTTTGCAATATCAAAGGTAGCGTTTATTAAAATATCGCGCTGTGCATACGAAAGTCTTAAATTCTGACAACTTAGCTGTGACATAATTACGTTCTCGTTTCAAGTATTTCGAGCTTACCCGATACGGTATACTCACCCTTTGCGGCAGGAATGAATATGCTTGAGCCCTTCTTAAGGGCAATTTCACCGTCGGCAGAGGTGATTTTTCCTTCACCGTCAAGCACAAGAAGAGATACGAAGGAGGTTTCATCTGCCGTATCGGTGTAAGCACCGTCAAGCTCAACCTTCGTCATCTTGAAATACTGACAGCCTGTAAGATAGGTTTTAACGGCACCCCCTGTTTTTTCGGGAGCCCCCTCTGCAGCAAAATTGACGTCGGTAACACTCAGATTCATAACGTCAACAGCCTTCTTTACGTGAAGCTCACGGAGATTTCCGTTCTTGTCACGGCGCATATAGTCAAATACACGGTAGGTGGAATTTGAGCTCTGCTGAACCTCTGCAAGAAGGATTCCCTCACCGATTGCATGAAGCATTCCGGAGGGGATAAAAACAACGTCACCGGGCTTTACGGGAACTACGTTCACGTCCTCTAAAAGCGTGCCGTTTTCTATAGCAGCGGCAAACTCCTCCCGCGCCATATCGTGATTTACACCGTAGATAAGAGAAGCTCCCTCATCACACTTAAGCACGTACCAGGCCTCGGTCTTGCCGTTTTCGTTTTCATATTTATAGGCATAATCATCATCGGGATGCACCTGAACGGAAAGCTTGTCCCTTGCATCAATTATCTTTATAAGCACGGGAAAATCACGGATATCCTTGTTATTGGTACCGAGAATCTCTCTCCCCTCTGCCTCAATTACCTCTGCAAGAGTCTTGCCGTTATATACACCGCCGATAACAAAGCTGGGGCCGTCCTTGTGGCAGGAAAGAAGCCATGCTTCAGCTGCATTATCACCGTCTGTTTCAAAGCCGTAATCATCAATAAGAGCTCTTCCGCCCCAGATTGTTTCCTTAAGTGTAGGATATAGTGATAAAATTTCCATATCGATAACCGGCATTATGCCGTTCCTTTCAAAAAAATTACAGCCCGAAAAACGAGCTGTAATAAATTATATCAAATTATTCTCCGTTAGTCAATTCTTCACATTGTAAAGTATCATCAGTCTTTTCACCGCCCCACATCCTTTTCAGACTCTTGTTCCTGCAGCCTCCCTTGTTTTCACACTCATAAATGCTCGTGCAGATAACACGCCTGAGACCGTTATGAAAAACCGTTTCCTCCATAACAATATTCTTACCCTTTACCCAGCAGAACTGCTCGTAAGTTTTTGAATGACTTTCCATCATATCACCTCTTACAATAGTATATATCGCTTTAACGAAAAAAATTATCGAATCAGGGCTTCAATATACATTTATTAATCGGTACAAGCATAAAATTTAACGGTGATATTATGAATCTGCTTTTTATTCTTCTGATTTCTTCGGGAATTATTCTTGTAATACTTATGCTGAGAAGACTGAGCCTCGGAAAAATCCTTCTGTCCGTTATGTCGGGTCTGTCTGCACTTTTCTGCTGTGACCTCATTATGTCACTTTTCAGTCCCTGCGGCATGCCACTGAATCCGTATACTCTCACAATCAGCGCCATCGGCGGTATTCCGGGGGTAATACTCCTGGTTCTTCTAAAAATGCTGCTGTAAAACAATTTTTCACTAAATAAAAATTTACAGAAGCAATTTACCCTTTCCTTTGTAGGGGGCGGCGTCCTGTCAAGGGGGACATGGTTTACAGATTGTCCGAGCACATGGTTTACAAATACAGATATCATTAACCGCATAATTACGGGGAATTCATATTGATTTCTGATGTCAAGTCCGCCGCAGGCGTTCATTTAAGACTTGATATCGAAAACAATATGAATACAATATGGGACTGCGGTAATTAATTATCTGTTGTGCCTGGGGTCGCCGTCTGTCAGATATGCTCTTTTAAATTCATAAGCTCGTTTATCAAGATTCAATTGACCTATGATAAATTGTCTGTAATAAAGATTTATACATCCGCTTTTTGATGATTCTCTGATTGCTATTTCTTTTCCCGCAAAAGCTTCACTCAAAAAATATGACCGGCTTTTGTATGAAAAAAATCCTGTTGGTTTTACCTTATGTATTTTGAGGTTATCAGGATATTCCCATTTCGGGATTATCGGATTGTATTCAATCAGACTTTTAGTGTAATGCTTTGCCGGAGTATCTAATTTCAATGCATGATGCGGTCTTTTATTGTTGAAAAAATCGCGGTATTCATTGAATTTATACTCAGCATCAACAAAATCATCAATATCGGTATATCTTAACAATTCCCGTTTCATAGAACCGTTAAAACTTTCTTCTTTTCCCTGTGTCTGCGGATGAAGTATTCTTCCGTGTAGTGTGAGAACCCCTAAATCCATAAGCCAGACTTCAAACGAAGAAAAACCGAGTCCCTGCGAGGAGCCCCACGGATGTCCGTTGTCACACAAGAAAGAAAAGGGTAAACCAAACTCACAAAAAATATTTTCCATAATAGGTTTTACCGTTTCTAAACGTACATTCGGCAATGGTTTGCAACACAAGTTGAATCTTGTACAATCATCAATAATATTTAATGGAAAACATCTCTGTTTATTCAGCATTAAGAAATCTCCTTTGAAATCTGCTTGCCACATTTCATTCGGTTTCTCTTTCTGAAATCTCTTGTGCGGAGTAGCTGCAAGACTTGCTTCTCTCGATATCAGACCGTTTCTCTTAAATATTTCATTGATTGTACTGGCACAGGGAATATCCGAATATCCTTCATCCTGCAGCATTCGATGAATTTTTACAGCACCGATTGCAGGATACTTTTTACGGTATTCAACGATAAATTGTTCTGTTTCAGCCGGAGTTTTGTTTGCTGTTCTGAACGGAGTTCTGCTTCTGTCTGACAGACTTTCATCCTGTAAAAATCTTTTGAGCCATTTATCCCCGGTGGGACGGCTGATACCGTATTCACGGCATAATTCGGACTTGCTTTTTTCTTTGGATAACACCCGTTTAACAAATTCTTCACGCATAAGTTCTACACTCTTTTCTTTCCAAGGCATACCCATCTTCCTTTCGATGTGATTGCCTTTATTATACTTAAAAGTGTAAACTATGTCCTCGGACATTTTGTAAACTATGTTATCACACTACACA
>JAZSPR010000170.1:0-18397 GCA_045537555.1 Acutalibacteraceae bacterium
GGCTAGCGTTCTAACCAACTGAACTACCGGGCCACCTTTTGGTGGGAACAACAGGGCTCGAACCTGTGACCCTCTGCTTGTAAGGCAGATGCTCTCCCAGCTGAGCTATGCTCCCATTACCCTTGCGGCTCCAATAATATACCAAATCCAAACACAAATGTCAATACCTTTTTTTAATTTTTTTTGATTTTTTTTTAAAAAGTTTTTGGAATACCTCAAAAACGGCTGTATATAGCCATTCTTTGAATAAAAAAAATTCAGATTTATTATTAAAAAAAGTAATTTCGGGCTGTTTTTCTGATAATTTTATTAAAATTTCTTATTTTTATTTAAAAAATATTTTATTACATAGTATTTAACAAAAAAAAACGGAAGTCAGAAGACCTCCGTTAAAAATCCTTATAATGTGCAACCTTTCGGTTGCTATATGTAAAGCCCATAGGGCGAATTATCGGAAAGTGAATCCCGGCTCAGCTGCCGGAAGGCTTCTTATTCACCTAAAACATTGTAAAGGCTTGAAAGCTCGATTGCCTTCCAGAGTCTCTTCCATGAGAAAGCTTTGGATTCTTCCATTTCCTTGAGGATTTTTGCTTCGTACTGACGAAGTGCCTTATCTTTCATTCTTTTCAACTCCTTTCATTCCTGAGTACACCCTTATTATACTCATATTTTTTAATTTGTCAAGTCATTTTGCACAAACAAGCACTTTTGTTTTTGTGCACTTATTACAAATAACACCTGTCCGAATTACATTATATGTTTCATATCTTTTTCTGATTACAACCAACTCTTTTGTGCACATTTAACAATCACACACGCAATTAATATTGCACAATGACGAAAAACCTTATTTTTTGGTATATTTGCTTTAAAAAGTTTGTGAAACTTTTTTAAAAAAAAGTCAGTCGGATGATCCGACTGACGTGATTTTTTAGGCTGCAACATGTTAAATATAACATATTAAAAAGTAAATGTCAACACAAATGACAACATTTTACACATTTTCTGCGTGTTGAACAAAGAAATTTAGTTAACTTTGTACAATATTCCGTCTTGATATTCCGAAAATTGTATGCTAATATATAGACAAAGGAAGGGTGATACCGATGTACAGGTAAAACTCCTGAAGGCTTAAAATATTAAGTAAGCCGAAGTAATGATACTTAAAAAATGACAATTAAACTTAAGCAAAGGTAATTTCCGCCTGATGGAAAAATGAAGAAAAGAAAATGCATAAAGTAAAATGTCAGAAAAAAAAGTATCAAAAAAATCTGTAGAAAGAAGCAGGTAAACAAAAAGATGTTAGATATCAAGAGTGAACAGAAATAGCCCTCAACTGTAGTTCTGGTGATTGACAGTTGAGGGTTATTTCTTTTTGTCTTGACTTGATATTATAATGTATTATAATAATAACGGAGGTTGAGATATGTTTTTCGCACTTGATATCGGCACAACAACCGTTGATCTTACTCTTGTAAGTTACGATACTGAACAAATATTAACTAAAATCACTTTCCCGAATCCTCAACGTATTTTCGGTGTTGATGTTATTTCACGCATTGAATTCTGCCGTAAGAACGGTATTGCTCCTTTGCAGAAATTCTTAATTACAAAAATCAATGAATCTGTAAATACAATTTTGAACAGATTTAGCATCTCAAGCATTCCCGAAATGTTTGTTTCAGGTAACACAACAATGCTTCATACTTTTTTCGGTGTTGACTGTTCAGCCATGGGAACTTCTCCGTATAACCCCGAATTTCTGAATTCACAAGCTGTCAGAGGCGTTGAAATCGGTCTTGAACGAATCGATAATGTTATTTCACTCCCCTGTATCTCGGCTTTTGTAGGTGCCGACATTGTTGCAGGCATAAATCATGTCGGGATGCCTGAAAAAGAAAAATTCAATCTGCTGGTTGACCTGGGCACAAATGCTGAATGTGTGATTTTTTCACAGGATAAGCTTATCAGCACATCTGCAGCGGCAGGACCTTGTTTTGAAGGGGCAAATATCTGTTGCGGTACACCTGCAATGGTCGGTGCAATCTGTGAATTTATATATAAAGATAATGTAAAAACCATAAAAAATGCCCCAGCCGTCGGAATCTGTGCAACAGGGCTTATTGATATTATTGCAGAGCTTCTGAAACACAATATTATAGATGAAACGGGCAGAATGATATCAGAAAAATATCATATAACCAATGAAATTTATATTTCTCAGGTTGATATAAGGAATTTTCAGACAGCAAAGTCGGCTGTTTACTCGGCAATAAAAGTGCTTATGAAAAAAGCATACTGTACATTCAGAGATATTGATAAAATCTGTATCGCCGGTGGTTTTTCTGAAAAACTCAATTTCAGCAATGCAATTATAACGGGTCTTCTGCCGGGTGAGTGCTCATCAAAATATAAAGCAATCAATAACAGCTCGCTTGCAGGTACAATCAAATATGCGTTAAACAAAAACGACCTGAATGAACTTATAAAAAATGCCGGATATGTTGACCTCGCATCAGAAAAAGATTTTTCAGAACTGTTTATTGAAAATATGAATTTCACATTTTTTGAATAAATCCCCGCAAGACATCAAGCCTTGCAGGGATTTTTGTTTTACTTTTTCTTGTTTGCCTCGAAGTCTTTTATCCAGTCTGCCATATCCTTGATTGACTGCGCAACTGTCATAGGTTCATAACCGAGTTCTTTTCTTGCTTTTTCATTTGAAAAATTGCAGTTTGAAACAAGCTTTCTTATAGAATATCTTGTAAAAAGAGGTGTTGTGTCGGTAACCTTGTAATAAACTTCCATAATAGGAGCGGCAAAGTCTGCAAGTCCTTTTGAAAGCTTGAGCTTAGGCTCTTTTTTGCCGAGAGCTGCTGTTGTTATGCGGATAAACTCACCTACCGTCATAGCTTCACCGCAGATAAGGTAGCATTCACCGGGTCTGCCCTTTTCGGCTGCGGCAACAGAAGCTTTTGCAACGTCACGTACGTCAACGAAGTTATACATACCGAATGTGATTGTAACGGGGAAATGTCCCTTGATAATCATTCTTACCATTTCGCCGATGCTTGATGTCTTGAAGTCGTAAGGACCTATACAAGCGGAGGGCTGAATGATAACTGTTTCAAGTCCGTCTGTTCCGTTTGCATCAATGACAAACTGTGTTGCTTCAGCCTTTGTTTTTGCATATGTACCCTCAAGAATTTCGGGGTCATAATGAGAAATCTCATGCATGAGCTGATTGTCGGGAAGAGGCGGATATGTATCAACTGATGACATATACACAAGCTTCTTTACTCCGCACTTTTTACATGCGGCAACAACATTCTTTGTACCGTTTACGTTTACGTTGTAAACAAGGTCTTCATTACCGGGCTTGAGCTCGATAACACCTGCGCTGTGGTAAACAACTTCAGCACCTTCAAAAGCCTTTTCGAGAGATGCAGGGTCTGTTACATCACCGAATACCTTTTTGCAGTTGAGACCGTCAAAAATGTCGATGTCCTTTCTGATAAGAATTGTTGTGTCATCGCCGTTTGCAAGAAGCTCAAGAAGAAGAGCATAACCTACATGCCCTGTAGCTCCCGTCATAACAACTTTTGCCATTTTCACGCACACCTTTCACTTAAAATGTATATTTCACCTTTTTATAACCATATGCTGATTGTCAGGCAGAGAGGGGTTTGTAAGCTCCTCTGCAATATCCTGAATCTGAGCGAAGATTTTCTGAATTTTTTCTTTTCTGAGTGCTTTTATTTTAAGCACTTTGCTCACTCTCACGGGAAGAGATGCAACATCCTTCACAATTATATAAACGGGGTCGTCGGTTGCATATTTTTTAGCCGAACCGTCAAAAACACTCAGGTATATATTCATTATATGTTCAACAAGGTTGTCATTTTTTATCTGTTTTACAGCCTTACGGTTAACACCCTTGCCGAATGTGAAGAAATTGATAATTCTTCCTGCCCTGCCCACGGTAAGATTAAGAAGATACTTCACAAACATTCTTATAGGCTTATAGAATTTCTCGTCGAGATTAAAATGCTGGTCAATTGAATTGACTCTTTCAAGAAATTCTTCCTTATTGTCAATTGCCGACCTGAGAATACCCATAAGAAGATTCTTTGAATGTTCTGTTATGTATTCATTTGTATATTCAATGCCGTTATATGTAAATTTTTCAATTTTCTGCATTTCTGTTCTGAATTCGTTATCATCAACAGTCAGATACATTATCGAACCGGGATGACCGCAGAGCGCACCGAGATTTATCTGAGTGAAAACATTGCCGTTTTCTGCTGTAAACTGAGTATTTCTCTGCATATGCGAATGACCGACAACGACAATATCAGCACCGGCTTCCGCAAGCGCCTTTACTCTTTCATCGTGGTTACCTATCATCTGTCCGCCGTTGATAAGCTTTGAAATACCCGCCATAACAAGGTGATGCTCCATAAGAATAACGGCTTCACCGTTTGCCTTTGCATCACGGACATGGCTTAAAATCCACTCAAAATGTTCATCTGTATAGCCCGCTTTGCCGGTACCGCTGTAATCGTCATTAAGACCGATAAAACGTACACCGTCAAGCTTTATTGCATATGATGCGGCTCCGATATTGTTGACAAAGATATCATAAGCATCGTTTTCACCGTAATCTTTATAAAAATCACGCAGATCTTTGACAGTCATCGTTTTTACATCCCTGATAACTTCATCGCCTCTGTAACGTCTTGCATTTCCGTCACAGCACCAGTCGTGGGTTGAGTATACAACATAGACCTTCTTCTTTTCTGCAAGTTTCTGCATTTTTACCCTGACTTCTTCGTGAGAAACAACTTCACCGTCGTTTGACATATCACCTGCAACAATGACAACATCGCAGTCACTTTCAGCTATCTGACTGAAAGCGGCATCAATGATTGCCCCCGATTCCGCAAGGCATTTCTGGTCCGAAGACTCCCTGAGATGATAAGCCTTTCCTCCGTCACAGAGTGTTTCGGAAAAATGGTGCAGGTCTGCAACCATTGCAATTTTCAACATTTTATTTCCTCCCTGAAATTATCCGCAAAAAAAGGATAATTCTCACAAAATATATTAACATAATATTAACAAAATTTCAAGTTTCTGAGAAGTTTTTTTCATTTTTGTAATATTAACCAAACATTCGACAATCTTTTTAGAGAATACATATATTCAGAAAATATTAAATAATAAAAATTTGACAAATTAAAATATATATACTATAATATATGCTGATTTATTTTTGAAAGGAGAGGTATCCTTATTATGGATGACCCGTACCCCGCTAACATTATAAACCTTTTGATTTCAACAGCTTCACCTGAAGCAGACACGTCGGCAGTTTCAATTATTCTTAAAATATTACTGCTGTTTGTCCTGATTCTGGTAAACGCATTCTTTGCAATGAGTGAAATTGCAATGATTTCTCTCAATGACAATAAAATTGAAAAGCTTGCAGAAGAAGGCGACAAAAAAGCAAAACAGATTCTGAAACTTACGCAGAACTCATCAAACTTCCTGTCTACCATTCAGATCGGTGTTACACTCGCAGGTTTCCTGACCAGTGCTTCTGCTGCAGATTCATTTGCACCCCTGATAACAGATGCTGTTTCTCCTCTCATTCCTGCTATTCCGCCATCCGTTATTGACACAGTCGCACTTGTTCTCATCACAATAATCATTTCGTATTTCTCACTTGTTTTCGGCGAGCTTGCACCGAAAAAAATCGGTATGCAGAAATCTGAAAAAGTGGCATATAAAGTCGTGGGCATTCTTCTGTTTGTAATGAAGTTTACAAAGCCTTTTGTAAAGATTCTTTCAATGTCAACAAACGGAATTGTAAGACTTTTCGGTATCGACCCCCTTGCAGACGAAGAAGAAGTGACCGAAGAAGAAATTCTTATGATGGTCGACGTCGGCGAAGAAAAAGGTGTTATCGAAAATGCTCAGGCTGAAATGATAAACAATATATTTGAATTTGATGATATTGATGCCGGTGACATAATGACTCACCGTGTTGATATGACAGCTGTTGAAGCAGACGAGCCTGTCAGCGAAGTCATCAAAGTTGCTGTTGCGGACGGTTATTCGAGAATCCCCGTTTTTGATGACGACCCCGATAACATCATCGGTGTGGTTTATATCAAAGACCTGCTTGAATATGTGGGCAAGGAACTTCCCGAAAAGAAAACTATCAGGGAAATTATGCGTGATGCGTATTTCATTCCCGAAACTAAAAAATGCGGTCAGCTCTTCACCGAAATGAGTGAAAAGCGTGTCCAGATGGCTATTGTCGTTGATGAGTACGGCGGCACGGCAGGTCTTCTCACTCTTGAAGATATCGTTGAATCAATCGTGGGCAACATCCACGACGAATACGACACGGAAGAAGAAGAAATCTCAAAAATCAACGACACAACATTCACCGTTGAAGGCACAACAGACCTTGATGAAATCGATGAACTTGTAGGAGCAAAACTCCCCGAAGGTGATTATGACACAGTAGCAGGTTTCATTATCAGTCAGTTAGGTTTCCTTCCCAAAGACGGCGATATGGATACCGTTGAATATGAAAATCTCAAATTTACTATCCTTTCCGTTGAAGACAAACGTATTGCAAAGGTAAGAATCGACATCACTCCCCGTGATGAAGAAGATTCAGACGACGACAACGAAAAGGACGAAGAAAAGCGTTCAATACTCAATATAATGGATAAACGCAACAAGGATAACGATTAATCGAGGCGATTGAAATGAAATTCTTTCAGGACATGGTGGAAGTCTCATTCGCAGGAATAGACAAAGTCTTCAATGTTTCATCCGTTTTCTGTGAATTTTCCCTCGGCGGCAATGACATAACCATCAAATGGTACGGCGTCATTATCGCATTCGGATTCACTCTTGCCGTGCTTTTCGGCGGCAGAATGGCTTTCAAGTGGAAAATGGATCTTAACAAGATGATAGATGTCCTTATTTACGGAACATTTGCGGCAATTATCGGAGCGAGACTCTATTATTGCATTTTCAACTGGAGTGCTTATGCAGATGACCCGATACGAATTCTCTATATATGGGAAGGCGGACTTGCCATTTACGGCGGTATCATCGGCGGTGTTATTGCGGCATTCATTGTATGTAAAGTTGAAAAACTCAACTTTTACAATCTGCTTGACCTTGCGGGAATGAGCCTTCTTATCGGTCAGGGCATCGGCAGATGGGGCAATTACGCAAATCAGGAAGCTTTCGGCTGTAACACAGACGGCACAACAGGTATGATGAGCGAAAAAGTCACAGACTATATTTTAAGACATCAGGCAGAACTCCCCGGAGTTGACCCTTACGCACCCGTACACCCCACATTTTTCTATGAATCGGTATGGTGTATTGTCGGCTTCCTTCTTCTGTTCCTTATGTGCAAAAAGTTCAGAAAATTCAGCGGACAGATTTTCCTTTCATACGGCATCTGGTACGGCATCGGAAGAATGATTATTGAAGGACTCAGAACAGACAGCCTTTATATCGGCGACACAAATCTCAGGGTTTCACAGCTGCTTTCAGCTACAATCGTTATTATCTGCACGGCAATAATGATTGCAATGATTATAAAACACATGAAGAATCCCAAGCCCATTGAAGGTGTTGATTATTTCATTGAGCCGGTTCCTTTCCTTAAAAAGAACCGAGAAAAGTTTGAGGCTGAGCAGAAAGCAAAAGCTCAGGAATCTGAAACAGTCAGCGAGGAGAAACAGGATGTACACAAGGATTGACGGTAAAGAAGTTTCTGCAAGTGTCAGAAATGCAATAACCGAAAAAGTAAATGCACTTAAAGCAAAGGGTGTAACCCCCGGTCTTGCAGTTATAATCGTAGGCAACGACCCCGCTTCAAGAGTTTATGTTAATAACAAGAAAAAAGGTTGCGAGCAGACAGGAATGAATTCATTTGAGTATGCTCTGCCCGAAGAAACAACAACAGAAGAACTCATCTCTCTCATTGAAAAGCTCAACGGCGAAAAGGATGTTCACGGCATACTATGCCAGCTTCCCGTCCCGAAGCACATTGATGAAGAAAAAGTTCTCAATGCAATTTCACCCGACAAGGACGTTGATGCCTTCCACCCCGTTAACTGCGGAAAGGTTATGACAGGCGATTACACATTTGCCCCCTGTACACCCGCAGGAATGGTTGAAATGCTTAAATATTACAACATCCCCGTTGCAGGTAAACATTGCGTAATTATCGGCAGAAGCAACATTGTGGGCAAGCCCATGGCAATGCTTATGCTTAAAGAAAATGCAACAGTTACTGTATGCCATTCAAAAACACAGAACCTTTCTGAAATTACAAAGCAGGCAGATATTCTCGTAGCGGCTGTGGGCAGACCGAAATTCGTAACACCCGATATGGTCAAAGACGGTGCAGTTGTTCTTGATGTAGGTATAAACAGAATGGAAGACGGCAAGCTCTGCGGTGATGTTGACTTTGATACAGTATGCGAAAAGACATCATATATAACTCCCGTCCCCGGCGGTGTAGGTCCCATGACAATCACAATGCTTCTTAAAAATACCCTTGCGGCAGCGGAAAAGACACTTTTATAAGACAAAAAAAATTATGAGGTAGTACGGCTTATGTACTACCTCACTTTTTTAACCTAAAATCTGTGAAAGATCCGCCTTTTCATATCCGATAAGTGTAAGAATGTTATCGGGAATATCGTCATCAAATTCATCAACAACAATATATTTTTCTTCGTTTCCGTCAGCATCAAGAACGGCAATTCTTGCAAGGCGTTCATAAACAACCGTAAATTTCATCACATTTCCTTTTTCATCACGCAAGGTATAGATTTCACAGGGTTGCTCATTGAATATTGATTTTTCAAAAGCAATACATTCTGTTTTTCCTTCGAGAGCAAATGTATTATCGTTCAGAACTTTATTGAAATCAATGCCGTATTCTTTCATTTTCTCATCAGTAAGCTGAGCATAAAGTTTTACATTGTCATCACGGACATAAGCAAGGCCTCTTCGGCTATAATATGAAATACCGTCAAAAGCAACTGATTTGTCAATTTCGTTATATGCATAGCTGAAAGAATGAGTTGCTCCGTCATAAAGTGTACCGTTCATATAATATTTTCCGTCAAGGAAGACTTTTATGGCTTTTGGATAGGTCTTTACTTCAGGTTCGATATATGAAGGGTCATCAAGAAACTCGGGAACAATATACGGAATATTTGAAATCTGCGTAGCTGTAAAACCGCTTATTTTAAGCATACCGGAAGGAATGGTTTTGCTCATTTTATCAACAATGAAACTGATTACAACTTCTCCTTCTGAATTTACTTTTTCAATTTTCACAACTTTTGAATCTGCAACATAAAAATCAAGAGATGAACCGTCATCTTCAAAACTATAGATATCACAATCTTCATCATTATAAACACCGCTCTTTACGGCAGGTTCATTTTTTTGAGAATATGATGCAAAATCAAAACGTGATGTCAGAGCCTCAAAATCAGCACCGAAAAGCTCTTTCATAAGTTCCGTATATTTGACATAATACTTTTTGCCCTCAGATGAAATTGCTTTTAAATATGTTTTTGCGTTTCTCTTCAATAACGAAAGCTGTGCATCACCTGACATTATAACAATCTCGGCATTGTCCCCTGAAACTGCAAGTTTCATCTGCCGACCGTCTGCCTGTTTTCCCGAAACATAATATTTGCCTGAAAGAAATGCATTTATACTTTCAGGATAAGTTACAGGTTCTTCAGGTTTTGTAGTTGGCTCCTCTGTAGTAGGTTCCTCTGTTGTTGGTTCCTCTGTAGTAGGTTCTTCAGTAGTGGGTTCTTCAGTAGTGGGTTCTTCTGTTGTGGATTCTTCTGTTGTTGGCTCCTCTGTAGTAGGTTCTTCTGTTGTTGGCTCCTCTGTAGTAGGTTCTTCTGTTGTAGGTTCCTCTGTTGTGGGTTCTTCAGTAGTAGGCTCCTCTGTTGTAGGTTCCTCTGTAGTAACCTCTTCTGTAGTAGTTTCTGCTGTTGTAAACTCATCAGTTGCAGACTCTGTTGTTGCATGAGTTTCGGGAGCTTTTGTTGTTATTTCCTGAAGCTGTTCAAGTTTTGCAGACATACGAAGAACAGTTCTGGCATCAGACGCAGTAATTTTACCGTCACCGTTAATATCAGCAACAGTAAGTTTATCATTATCAAGCTTATCTAATTTTGCTGAAACTCTCAGAATTGTTCTCGCATCTGATGCCGTAATCTTTCCGTCATTATTGACATCGCCCAGATATGCGGCATAAGACACCATATTCAATGAAAGTATCATTATAAATGTAATAAGTATGCAGATGAAACTTTTTTTCATAATCAGACTCTCCGTTACTTTTTATGATATCATATTGCGCAGTTTAAGATAAAGCTTAGCTGTAATATCCGCATCGGCAAGTGCACGGTGATATGTATCGGAATAAATGCCGAAATGGTCGCACAGGTCACAAAGTTTTTTACTTTTGAGTGAAGAAAGTTTTTCACAACGGTACTTTGCAAATTTTAATGTATCAAAAACATCATTGGGAATGTAAACATTGTATTCATCAGCCCAATGACGCATAATCTGACAGTCGAAATTCAGAGCATTGTGTCCCACAAGCACAAATCCGTTGCAGAAATCGCGGAAACGACCCAATACATTCACAATGTTGTCCGAATCTCTTACCATATCATCTGAAATACCCGTTATCTGAGTAATCATATAGGGAATTTTGATACCGGGATTCACAAGCTCCGAAAAGCATTCGGTTATCTGCCCGTTAACTACCTTAACGGCGCCGATTTCGATAATATGCGAATCTCGTGGAAGACCCGTTGTTTCAATATCGAATGACACAAAAGAAGAAAAATCAGGAACTTTCACTTCTTTTGCGGGAAAGCAGTTTGTAATATTTCCGAACAAATCAGTCATTTAAAAATTCCTCTTCTTTTTTAATTTTACCCCATACACATTGTATACTTGTATATTTTTCTCTTTTCAGACGGAGAATTTTATCCATTTCGTCTGCAACAGCTTTCATGTTACCGCCCGACATGCTGACTATAACATATTCGGCACAGCTGATGTTGTGCTTTTCTTTCATCAGAAATGCTTTCATGGGCAGAGCCACTTTACCTCCCCATACGGGAGTGCAGATGACGACTTTGTCATAAGATGCAACAGCTGTTTCATACGGAAACAGCTCCATACTGCCACCCGAAACTGTTTTTATAACACAGTTTCTGAATCCGTCAAAACCAACGGTATTGCTCAGCGTTTCAAGAGAGAGAAAATCGACTTCATTCCCCGCTTCACGCTCGGCTTTTATTTTTGCATCTGCTATTTTTTCAACATAACCCTTACGGGAATAATAAACAACAAGTGTTTTCATGATACTTCCCCACTTTCTATTTTATTATAACGAAAAAAATATGAATTATTATTACTTAAAAGAAAAATAGAATAATAAAAAAACGGACGCCCGATGGGCGCCCCTACGATTCGTTATATTAAGAAATCAAACCTCTGCAATAACTTCCACTTCGCATTTGACACCCTTGGGGAGTTCTTTTGCGGCTACGCATGAACGGGCAGGCTTGCCTGTGAAGTATTCGCCGTAAACTGCATTGAATGCGGCGAAATCTGCCATATCTGAGAGGAAGCATGTTGTCTTTACAGCCTTTTCGAGTGATGAGCCTGCTGCTTCAAGGACTGCCTTGAGATTTTCGCAGACCTGCTTTGCCTGATCTTCGATTGTTTCTGCTTCAACATTGCCTGTTGCGGGATTTATTGCTATCTGTCCCGATGTGAAGACAAGATTTCCTGTTATCATTGCCTGACTGTAAGGTCCGATTGCACCGGGTGCATTTGTAGTTGCTATTGTTTTCATTTTCATTACCTCTCTTTTTCACGGACGCCCAATGGGCGCCCCTACGGTTGTAAATTATCAATTTGCAATTATCAATGTGCAATTAATGAAGGGGTTTCACCCCTTACCCCATTTATAACGGTTCAAAAGGCAAAGCCTTTTCCGAAATTGCGAATTGCGAATTTCAAATTGCGAATTATTTTATATGATTACATCAAATCCTGCATCTGTAAGAGCCTGTTTGATGTGTTCGATATGTTCAAAATCTCTTGTTTCGATTGCAAGATTCAGATAACAGTCCGTGATATTCATATCAAGCTCTGTGCTTGAATAGCTGACACTTACAACGTTTGCACCGTGTTCAGCGATAAGTGCCGAAACTGTTGCAAGCTGACCGGGTTTATCTGAAAGAGCAATTGTGATGTTTGCAGTTCTGCCGTTCATCTTAAGACCTCTCTCAATAACACGGCTGAGAATGTTAACATCAATGTTACCGCCCGAAACAACACAGCATACTTTCTTATCCTTGATATCGGGAATCTTATCAAAGAGGACTGCCGCAACGGGAACTGCCCCTGCACCCTCTGAAACGAGCTTCTGCTGTTCCATAAGACGGAGAATTGCCGCCGCAACTTCATCATCCGTAACAGTTACGATTTCATCAACATACTTTTTGCAAAGCTCGAATGTAAGGTCTCCGGGAGTCTTTACTTTGATACCGTCTGCGATTGTGTTTACGAAAGGAAGTGTTTCAATTTCGCCGTCATGAATGCTGTTGAACATTGAGGGAGCACCTGCTGCCTGAACACCGTAAACCTTACACTGAGGACGGAGATGCTTGATAAGGTAAGCAACACCTGCTATAAGTCCGCCGCCGCCGATAGGCACAACAACTGCATCAACATCGGGAAGCTGTTCAATGATTTCAAGACCTATAGTGCCCTGACCTGCAATAACATCAGGGTCATTGAAGGGATGAATAAATGTGTAACCCTTTTCATCACGAAGCTCAATTGCCTTATTATATGCATCGTCATAAACACCCTTGACCATGCAGACCTCAGCACCGTATTTCTTTGTTGCTTCAACCTTTGAAATGGGAGCACCTTCGGGAAGACAGATAACTGACTTTATACCGCTGTGGGTTGCAGCAAGAGCAACACCCTGAGCATGATTACCCGCTGAACAGGCAATAACGCCGTGGCTCTTTTCTTCCTCTGAAAGGCGTGAAATTTTGTAATAAGCACCTCTTAATTTAAATGAACCCGTAAGTTGAAGATTTTCCGTTTTAAGATACAGGTCGCACTTATTCGTCATTCTGGGAGCCTGAATCATATCGGTGTGTCTTGCAATGGCCTTGAGCACATTTGATGCATCGTATATTCTATCAATTGTAAGCATTGATACTTCACCCTTATAAAAAAATAAAATAAATTTCCTTAAATTATAATCCTAAAAAAAACAAATGTCAACTCAAAACCACATTAAATAATGAAAAATTTTACATTAAGAAAAGCGAATAAACAAAAAGAAGTTTGATAATACTATTTGCGAGATTAAAATAAGGAGTTGAAGCATATGCTTGACAGAATCTCACTTATCCTTGTCATTGTCGGTGCCGTCAACTGGGGTGCAATCGGTCTTTTTCAGTTTGACATAGTTTCATGGCTCTTCGGCGGTCAGGATGCAATTCTCAGCAGAATCATTTACACTCTTGTTGCCCTTGCGGGTGTATGGTGTATTTCTCTGCTTTTCAGAGAGAACGAAGTTCTCACAAGAGCCGCACATGACGGTGACAATATGTAAAGAAGACGGCGGAAGTTTTTTCGCCGCCTTTTTTACATAAACAATTATTGAAAACTCTTTCTTTTTCTGATAAAATATATCACAGAAAGTCAGAAAGAAAAAACACTAATATGTCACGTCCGTTTGTTTACACAGGAACTTCAATATTTATTTCCCTTGTTATTTTCAGTTACTGCGACTTTATGTCCGTGGCGGCTGTTTTCGGCGTGAGCTTATTACTTGTGTTGCCGATGTTTCTGCTTAGAAAAAAGAACCGTATTTTTCTAATTATTTTCACTTGTCTTTTATCTCTGATGTTTTCTTCATGTGCATTTGCAATAAAGACTGCAACCGAATATATTCCCGCACAGAATGTCTGTACCGACTATCCGATAAAGGTAAGCGGCACACTGACAGATTACAGCAATGAATACGGCAACAATTACTATTACCTTAAAGATATTTTTATTGATGACTCCCCCACAAATCTTAAAATCAGAATCAATGCAAAATACAGAGTTTTTGCCGAAGTTGACGATACGCTGACATTTTCGGTAAATGAAATCAGAACGAAAAGCCACGATAAAAGTGCAATGCACTATAAAGCGGAAGGTATTTACATAACAGCTTATTCAAAAAGCAGAATCACAGTAACCGAAGCGACCGAACATTCAATAAACTATCATCTTTCATCAGTCAGGACCTTCATTTCGGAAAGGCTTGAAGAAAACCTCAATTCACGGTATGTACCTACTGTTGATGCAATGATAACGGGTAACAAATCAGAAATTGACAGCAGGACAGACCATTCTTTCAGTCAAGCAGGCATATCACATCTATTCGCTGTTTCAGGCTTTCATCTGACCTTCTGGACATCGGCACTTTACATACTTCTGAAACAGACTCCGCTTCGCAACAAACGTAAACTCCGTGCTGTAATTTCAATCTGTTTCATTATTTTCTTTATGGCACTTACAGGTTTCACTCCGTCTGTAATAAGGGCGGGAATAATGCAGATAATCATGTTTTCCGCATTTTTCTCAAAATATAAACCCGACCCGCTCAACTCACTTTTTGCGGCTGTAACAATATTGCTCATTATAAATCCGTTTGCGGCAATGAGCATGTCTTTACAGATGTCTTTTTTTGCAACGCTCGGCATAATAACGCTGAGTGCACCCATAACCGATACGGTTGAAAAGATAAACACCGCAGTTAAAACAAAACCGATTGCAAAAGCTCTTTCATATACATATTCGGTTGCAATGATATCCGTGGTGGCAACTCTTTTCACAATTTTCATTTCTGCAATTAATTTTTCGGAATACTCCGTTGCGGCACCTCTTACAAATATTCTCTGCATCCCCGTTGCACAACTTGTGATGCCTTTCGGAATACTTTGCGTAATTTTCTCATTCATACCGGCAATTTCACATCCGATGAGCATAATATGCAACATAATAATGTCGTATATTTACCGTGTATGCGAAGTCGTTTCCGAGAACCCTCATTCAGTTGTGGATGCTTCGTCACAAGGAATTATCATTCCGGTTATTGTTATCACGGTTTTTCTGATTTTCGCTCTTGTTTTCTTTTATGAAAAGAACAAAAAGCTTCATTTATGTCTGATTATTGCCGTTACATGTATAACCGCAGTTTCTGTAGCTTCTGAAATCGACACGGCATACACACATAAAATAACGGTTGCAGATACGGGAAACGGTACAACAATCCTTTACAGTTCAGGTGACAGAAATATTATTATAGGGTGCGGAGGAAATGATTATTCCTCATACAAAGCCGAAAATCTTTTAACGTCCGTCAATGCAGGCACACACGATTTATTAATCGTTCCGAGAAACACCGAAACGGAAGCTTCATACACCGCAGATTTTTTAAGACTCGGTAAATATAAACATATTATAATGAGTGAAGAATTCAGAAACCGATCATTTTCCATGCTCAATAACGAAAACACGGTTTTTACGGATGAAAGCAACATTATCATTGACGAAAAGACAAATCTGATGTATATTAATAACAGTAAATTTTCAGGTGTAAGAATTGAAGCCCCTGATTTTTCATGCACGGTTATTTTTAAATCAGCATCTGATTTTTCTGCAGTTCCCGATTCATGGTCACAGGGCGACCTTCTTATTACACGAAACAAACTTCCCGATACCGATATTTCGGGTTTCGGAAATATTTTCATTTCAACAGACCTTGAATACACTTATGAATCCCCTTCAATTCTTACAACAAAGCATTCGGGACAGCTTATTTACAGAACTTCTTTGATTGGAGAGAACCGCATTTATGCAGATAAATGATGAATTATTAATAAAAAAGCACATACAGGCAGGCGCCTTTTCACCGTTGTATTTTGTATACGGTGATGAGAGTTATCTTGCCTCACATTATGCAAATACGCTCGCATCCTCCATCACAGACACATCGGGAATGAGTTTCAACTATTATTATTTTGATTCGGAAACAATAAACTTTGATTCCTTTTACGAAGCATGTGAAACACTTCCGATGATGAGTGACCGTGTATGTGTTTTTGTCAAAGACTTCCCTTTCCTTAAAACAAATGCGGATGACATGAAACAGTATTATGAATATTTCTCACGTATTCCCGACACAACAACGGTTATATTCCTCACAACTTCAGATGAAGTTGATGCAAAACAAAATTCAAAATGGAAAACCGTTCTTGATTCAATGAACACAAACGGTGTTATTTTCTGTCTTTCAAAAAGAACGGAAAATCAGATTGCAGATCTTCTTATACGTTCGGCAGGGAAAAGAAACACTTCAATTTCAAAAGATACGGCAGAATTCTTTGTTTCAACAGTCGGAAACGATATGACCGTACTTCTCAATGAGTTTGATAAACTGTGTGCTTTTTCAGGCGGAAAAGAAATCACAAAAGAAATGATTGCAATGATTTCAACCAAGTCGGTTGAAGCCTCTGTTTTTGACCTTACAGCTGCCATAAACAACGGCAAAGGTGACCGTGCATATGAAATTCTCACAGAGCTTCTCAAGAACAAAACAGAGCCCACAATCATCATCGGCACTCTTGCTTTCGGTTATGTTGATATTTACAGAGCAAAAACAGCATATCTCAACAAATCGGGAAACCGTGCCGTCGCCGATATCTTTTCTTCCTATAAAGGAAAAACATTCCGTCTTGACAAAGCTCTCAATTCAGCAAGAAATCTCAACATGGAACAGATAAAAGAGCTGATTGCTGCCGTTTCCGAGGCAGATATAAAAATAAAATCATTCTCGGTTGACAACAAAGTTATTCTTGAAGAACTTATTGCAAAACTGCTTTATATCGCAGGTGGAAAAAGATGATAAAACTCACCATGCCCGTCATTGTTGAGGGAAAATATGATAAAATCAAGCTCTCGAATTTCATTGACGGAGTAATTATCGAAACAGACGGTTTCAGAATTTTTTCAGATAAAGAAAAACGTGCTTTCATAAGAAATCTTGCCCTTACAAAAGGTATAATCATTATGACAGACAGCGATTCGGCAGGTTTCAGAATAAGAAACTTCATAAGAAACATAGCTTCGGGCGGAACCGTTATAAATGTCTATATCCCCGATGTTTTCGGCAAAGAAAAAAGAAAAACCGAGCCTTCAAAAGAAGGAAAACTCGGTGTTGAAGGTCTTTCCGAACAAGTTATAACCGAAGCTCTTTCAAAAGCAGGTGTTTTTCATACCGATACCCAAAAAAAAGACAGCCGTGAAGTTACCGTTACCGACCTTTACGAAGACGGTTTTACGGGTGGCGACAATTCAAAAGAGAAAAAGCTGAAACTTCTTAAAAACCTCTCATTACCTTCAAAATTATCAAACAGTCAGCTTCTTAAACTCATAAACACATTCATGTCTTATGATGATTATAAAGAAGCAGTAAAACTGACGGAAAAATCCGACGGTTGACAATATTGTTCTTTCAGGGTAAAATAATCACGGAGGAGATAAAAATGAAACACAGAAAAATGCTCATTGCCGCTCTGTGCCTTATCATTGTGAGTGCACTTATGATAACGGGCGCCGCAGTTACAAAATATAAATTCACATCATCATCGGGCGAAACAGTTTCACAGTACATTAATCGTGTAAATATAAATGTTTCGGCAACAGAATTCACATTCAGCCGTGCCGATGAAAACGGAATGCTTGAATGCAGAACAACGGTTTCAATTGAAAAAGCCGAACCCGATTTTTACGGTATGCTTCACAGCATAACAATAGGCGGCACAGAAACGGGACCCGTTATTTACACAGCGGGCAAAGATAACGGTAATGCTCTTCTGCCCGAAGAAGTCATGCTTCCCGTAAACGAAAACGGAACATATCCCCTTATATGGGAAATTGCTTTTTCAATTCCCTACGAAGACGGAAAAACAACATACGAAGCAACACTCGATTTCAATTACACAACGGGTGTCAAAACAAACCTTACACAAAGATATATGACGAGTATACCGGTAACGGTAACGGTAGGATAAACAAAAATTTATCGAGCTCTTTCAAATTCGCAATTTGAAATGCTCAATTCGCAATTTCGGAAGCCCTTCGGGCTTGAATTATATAAATGGGTCAAAGGGCGAAGCCCTTTCCACAATTGAGCATTGCGCATTGAGAATTGAGAATT
>JAZSPR010000028.1:0-20768 GCA_045537555.1 Acutalibacteraceae bacterium
GAAAGAATAAATAATAATGAATAAAGAATAATGTTGGAAGGGGCAAGCCCCTTAAACCCCATTTATATAATCAAAGCCCGCAGGGCTTCCGATTTTATTATTTATTATTTCTTCTTTATTCTTTTTGTCGGGCAACAGCCCGACAAATTATTGTTTGCCATACAAAAAAGCGGTCATCTGACCGCTTTTTGAATTATCTCTTTAATGTTGTAACCGATGCGTAAGCCTGCATGAACTGAGTGTCATCGGCGAGCTTGTCTGTTTTCTTTGAAAGCTCTTTTTCGTAGTCTGGCTTTACACCGATATTGTCATAATTATCGCTTGTGTAGGGGAGCAGTTTTGCAACTGTCAGAACAATTGCACCACCGTCTGAAAGCTCGAAAACCTGCTGATACGTTCCGTTTCCGGCAGAAGTTTTTCCTACGATTCTGCCTTTGCCGAAATCACGGATATCACATGCAAGCAGTTCACCCGCACCTGAAGTTTTTTCATTGATTATAACAGAAACGGGGATATCAATGCTGTTTGAATCGGCTGAGAAAACTTCAATGTTCTTGTTGTTTTTATCAACAGCAGTTGCAATTGACTGAGTTCCTTCCGTTGCAAGAGGAACAATAAAATCAATGATTTTAGCCGCTGATTCGATATTAATGCTGTCAGTATCACGTACATCAATAATAAGACCGGTTACGGAATTACTTTTTAGCGATGAATATGCTTTTTCAAATTCAGCAGGTGTTGTGTTTATAAAATCAATGATTTTTATATAACCTACGTTGTTGTATTTTTCATATTTTATGCTGCTGACAGGATTGCCTTTTTCATCCGTGCCTTGCTGTGAAGCCTTGAATGAAGCATATTCATCAGCCGACATGCTGAAGTTTCGTCCGATTGTTAGTGAACCGAGATAACCCTCTGAAATACCTTCATTGACAGTTTCATCTTCAGGAATACCGAGATAATTGTTTCTTACAATGCTGTCAATTTCCGAAAGGTTATTGTACATAGCCTCTCTTTCAGGCAAATCGGATACAAGCGAACTGTAAACATTCATTGTTACTGCCGTTGTTATTATGGCTGTGAGTATCAATGTGATTATTGCAATCGTTACACAAAGCCCTACGGATATTTTTTTATGCATAGAATACTCCGTTACATTCCGATGTAGCCTGACGGGTTTACTCTTGAACCGTTGATACGCACTTCAAAATGAAGATGAGGTCCTGTAGAATTACCTGTACTGCCTACATAAGCGATTGTCTGTCCCTTTGAAACGCTCTGTCCTGCACCTACTGCAAGTGAACTGCAGTGGGCGTAAAGTGTTGAAAGACCGTTACCGTGGTCAACTACAACGTAATTACCGTAGCTCCAATGATATGAAGCTGTGATAACAGTTCCCGATTCTGCGGCAGAAATGTTCTTGCCGTATGAACCGCCCGATACACAAAGGTCAAGTGCACCGTGATATGAACCGTCCGAATTTCTGTAGAAGGGGGAGCTGACATAAACGCCTGAATACTGCAAGGGACAGATAAGTCCCGATGAATTTACAAGTGTACCGTTACCTGATGAACCGCTTGACTGAAGTAATGACTGGATTTCACGGTCAAATTGAGCAATTGCGGCTTCATACTGCTTGATCATTGCCTTGTATTCGGCACTTTCATTGTTAAGACTTGCAAGGTAATTGCTGTTCTGGTTGACTTTTTCCTGAATTACATTCTGGTTAGCTTCAACCTTTGCTCTGTTTTCTTCAACAGCATTCTGAAGAGTTTCTATTTCAGCAATTTTTTCATCAATCTGACCCTGCATTTTACGGATTGATTCTTTGTCTGCATCAATCTGCGCTTTTGTGTCATTAATTGCGTCAATATCATCGTTTATGCCGTTGATAAGTCCGTTTTCATAGTCTGCAAGACTGCTCACGAACTGAACTTTTGTGAGATAATCTGAGAAATCGTCAGAGCAGAGAAGAACTTCAAGTGCAGATGTTTCTCCGTTAATGTAGTTTGTTCTGATAAGTTCTTTAAGCTCTTCGTATTTAGCATCGATTTCATCATTTTTAGCATCGATTTCATCGTTGCATTTGTCAATCTGATCGTTGAGTTCATCAATCTGCTTTTCAAGTTCTTCATTCTGAGCTTCATAATCATCAATATTTGATTGATAAGAACCTATCTGACCGTTGTAAGCATCAATCTGATCCTGATACATTGCAACCTGCTTGTCAAGCTCTTCAATATATGTTTTAACTTCGCTTATATTGCCTTTGAGTGAATCGATTTTATCCTGTGCGGCATTAATTTTTTCTTCGTATTCGGCAATTTTGTCTTTGTATTCATCAACTTTTTCATTTGCCGAAGCTGAAAGATTATAGCATGTTGTCGCAGAAACAAGAACAGAAAGCGAGAGAATTAACGAGAAAATTCTGTTTTTTATTGAGAACTTATTCATTTGTTACCACCTTTCCGTGTTCTTTGAGATATCTGCCCAATGAGATGAAACTGCCGACTGCACCTGTAATTATACCTGTTGCAGAGAATGCAACTGCAAGTGTGACTGCACAGTTTTCAAAGGGAACCATTGTGTTTCCGAGAATTGCAAACATTGATGCGAGAACTTTTTCAGCCGCAACGTAAAGTCCGAATATGAGACCGTAAGAAACAGCGGCAGAAAGAAGACCTATGATAACGCCTTCAACGATAAAGGGCCATCTGATGAACCAGTTTGTAGCACCTACAGCCTTCATGATGCTTATTTCAAGGCTTCTTGAGAACATCGTTATTCTGACTGTGTTTGCGATAATAAACAGTGAAACTATAAGAAGAATTACAACAATTACAATGCTTACAAGACCGACAGCATTCTGGATGCTTGCGATTCTTGAGGCAAGTTCGCCGTTTTCACGCACATGCATAACATTTTCAAGTGTTTTGATCTGCGAGACGGTTGAACCGAATTCTTCCATGTCTGAAATTGTGACTTTGTAAGCATCAGGCAGGAAATCGCTGCCGATATCCTGAAGAACTGATGCCGATTCGCCCATATCATAAAGGATTGTTGAATATGATTCGTCTTTTGAAACAAATACACAGTCCTTTACATTCGGCATTGCTTTTATCTGTTCGCCCAATGCTGCTTCTGCCGAATCTTCACATTCGTCTTCTATGAAAACCATAACGACATTCTGTTCGCCTACACGGTCGATTACAGACTGAATGTTTTCATAAATCAGGTAAGCACCGCCTATGAGAATAAGGCAGGAGAGCATAACCGTGATTGATGCAACGGTCATGAGTTTATGGATTCTTACGTTTCTGAAACCTTCTTTTGTAAGGTATCTTAAGTTGAAACGACCTTTGTTGAGTTTGTTTTTACGACTCATACTGCACCTCCGTTATCTTCCGATGCAGTATCGGATGAATTTTCTTCATCTGAGGAATTGAGTTCCTGTAATTCATCAATTGCCTCTTCTGCTTTCTTTGTTCTTGCGGCACTTGAAGCGGCAAATGCGGCAAGAATTGAACTGATGTCTTCATCGTTTTCAATTGAATACTGAGTCTGAGAACCCTCTTCGACATTTGCATTGAGCTGTTCTGTTATTTCATTGAGAACAGCCTCAGCATCCTCGTGTGCTTCAGCAGGTGTTTCAGGCTCGGTTTCAGGCTGAAGTTCGGGAATTTCGGGAGCCTGAGGGATTGTTTCCTCTATGGGAACATTGTCCTGACCGTATGTGAAGATAAATTTTTCAACATCTTCGTATTCATTCGGGGCATTATAGAAACCTGCATCGGTGGGAACAACATCGGGATTGATAAGTCCGAGAATCTGTTCTCTGTCATAACCGTCTGCAATGATTTCGCCTTCTTTGAGAACAACTATTCTGTGGTCATACTGTCTTACAAGGTCGTGAGCATGTGTAACCATAACAATTGTTGTTCCGTTTGCTTTGTTGATATGGTTGAGAAGGTCCATGATTTCAACACTCATTGCAGGGTCGATATTGCCTGTGGGTTCGTCCGCAATGATAAGGTCAGCATTGTTTACAAGTGCTCTGGCAATGGCAACACGCTGCTGTTCACCGCCCGAAAGCTCTTTGGGTAATGACTGAGTCTTATTAAGAAGACCAACCATGCCGAGTGCGTGAGTAACTCTTTTACGAACTTCACGTTCTTTGATGCCCGTAACTCTCAAAGCAAAAGCGACATTGTCATATACGCGCATATCCGGTATCAGTCGGAAATCCTGAAAAACGATACCCATTGTGCGGCGAAAATAAGGAATGTCGCGTTTTTTCATTTTATTAAGATTATAGCCGTTGATTGTAACAGTTCCGCTTGTGGGAACTTCTTCTCTCATTATAAGTTTCAGGAATGTACTTTTGCCGGCACCTGAAGCACCGACAACAAATACAAACTCGCCATCGTTTATAGTGAGATCAACATTTTTCAGAGCTTCGTACTCATCGTTATACGTTTTTGATACTTTGCTGAATTCTACCATAAAATCATCCTCGTTTACAATGAGCCCTTCCGGTGAGGGATCAATACTTCACCGGATTTGCGTCAAGGTATTTTTTGACCATGAGTGCGACTTTGAATACGATAGCATCGTCAAACTCACGAAGGTCAAGACCGGTAAGCTTTCTGATCTTTTCCAGTCTGTATACAAGAGTATTTCTGTGAACAAAGAGTTTTCTTGAAGTTTCTGAAACGTTGAGGTTGTTTTCAAAGAACTTCTGGATTGTGAAAAGTGTTTCGTGGTCAAGACTTTCGATTGAGCCTCTCTTGAAAACTTCTCTTAAGAACATGTCGCAGAGAGTTGTGGGAAGCTGATAGATAAGTCTTGCTATACCGAGATTTTCATAGCTTACAATTGTTTTTTCAGTATCAAATACTTTTCCTACTTCAAGAGCAACCTGTGCTTCCTTGAAAGCCTTTGCAAGGTCTTTGATGCCTGTTACTGCTGTACCGATACCTACAAGTGTGTGTGTATAGAACTCTGTGCCGAGTGAATCAGCGATTGAGCGTGCAAGCTTTTCAAGGTCTCTTGATTCAATGTTGGGTTTAACTTCCTTTACAAGAGCAATGTCTGTTTCGTTGATATTGATAACGAAATCCTTTGTCTTGTCGGGGAAAAGATTCTGGATAGCATCAAATATTGATACTTCACCTGCTTCTGTGATTCTGATAAGAAGAACGGCTCTTGTTGTGTCGTTGTTGAAATGCAGTTCACGAGCTTTTATAAGGATATCACCGGGAAGGATGTTGTCAAGCATAACATTCTTGATGAAGTTTGCTCTGTCATACTTTTCGTCATAATACTGCTTTATGCTGCTGATAGCAACTGTAAGTACACCGACATATTTTTTTGCCGAATCATCTGCACCGTCAACGAAAACGGCATATTCGGGGTGGATGGGAGAACCGAAGCTTTTGTAAACTGAATCATTGACACAAACAACATCAGAAACTGCAAAAACCTGTTCACCGACAGTTGCGTCAAGAACCTCTCCGATTCTGCCGAGTTCACTGCAGGCGATAACAGTACCTGTTTCATCAATAACACCGATAGCACTTTCAACGGTATCTTTCATCTGATGTATAACGCTCTGGAATAATCTGTTCGACATATTAATATCCTCCTGATATCTTTCTTAAACCCTTTACATTTATGCAATATCACTATTGCCTTACTATACATTTTACACATTTTTCAGAATATTGCAATAGTTATTGAGAAAAAAAGTTCGTAAAACAATGAAAAAAGTGTTTAATATTCTTAATTAGAATATTAAACTATTAATTATTAACAATTTTAGACACTTGTTTTTGTCAAATTGACAGTTGTATATTTTCACGAAACAAAAAACAAGAATTGATATTATTTCTTTTTTTATAGAAAAAATTATTGAATTTACATGATTTTAATAATTTTTACAGATAAATTCAATAATTGTATATTACTATAAATTCAGAATTACGGATGGGGTGAGTCCGATGAACTGATGCTTGTTCTGACTTTTTTTAATTCTGTATTTCAGAGGTGAATATAATGGCTAAAAAAAGATTTAATATTGCAGTTGCAATTCTCTTGTCCGGATGTGTTGTATATTGGCTGTTGTTTTTACTTAATATTGCAACAGGACTGTTCAATGAATTTTTCGGTTATCACATATCAAGGGATCTGTCGTTCATTATATGCACGGTTTTCGGTTTTCTTTTTATGATTCTGCTTTGTATTTCATCACGTGATTATATAAAACAGAATAAACTGATGTTTGCGGTTTTTCCTGCAGATATAATCAGATTGTTTGTTTATGCAAATTGCTGGAATTGGTTTGACCGTACAGATGAAGCAAGTCAGACAGGTCTGAAAGCAGTTATAATTGTTACTTTTGCAATATGGCTTGTATTTGTGATAAACTTTATTTACCGTATTTTTAAAAACAACATTGAACCGAGAAAAGAGATTCAGGTTGTAGTATAAAATAAACGGAGCTGTAAAAAACGAAAGTTTTTTACAGCTCATTTTGTTGTGCAAATCAAAATTGTCGAGGTCTTTCAATGAACAATTTACAATGTACAATGATTTGTAATAACCGCATGTATCGCTACAACTGCACGATTGTAAATTGTACATTGTTAATTGAACTCGACAAATTACAGTTTATGTTTACTTTATCAGTTTCAGTTCCTCATCCGTAATCTCCCTGCATTCACCTGGGGCGAGTGATTCATCAAGGTCAAGATTCCCCATTCTGATACGTCTGAGTGAAGTCAGAACCGCATTCGTTGAGCCTATCATCCGTTTAATCTGATGATATTTTCCTTCTCTGAGAACGATTTTATAAACAGGGGAGTCGTCATTCTCAATAAGGTCGATTTCAGCTTCAAGAAGCTGTTCATTACCGAGAATCATGCCGTTTCTCATTGAATCAAGAAACTCTTCATCAATGAGCACATCTGTTGTTGCAAGATAAGTCTTGTCAATGTGGTGTCTGGGTGAGAGAATGTCGTGTGCAAAATCACCGTCATCGGTTATGAGCACAAAGCCTGTTGTGTCTTTGTCAAGTCTGCCCGCAGGGAAGAGTCCCGGTCTTTTTAAGTTTTCGGGCACAAGGTCAACAACCGTTTTTTCTTTTGTGTCACGGCTTGCGCTGACAATTCCCGAGGGTTTGTTCAGCATAATATATATATGTTTTTTGTATGTAAAAGGAACGCCGTTCACTTCAATTGAATCAACTTCGGTGTCGGCTTTATGTGAGGTGTTTTTTATAACAACTCCGTTTACTTTTACATTTCCCGAACGGATAAGCTTTGATGCATCAGAACGGGTCATCATGCTTTGAGATGAAATAATTTTATCAAGTCTTTCTTTTGACATCTTTTATCCTTTATGCAAGGGGATTCATAAAACCGTCAAGCTCAACGGAGCATATGTCACCGCCGATTACCCGTCCGTTATAAATGATGAGATTGATTTTTATACAGTCTCTGTTTTCATAGCCCGGGTAATCAGTTACGGTATAAGTCCATTTCTTTGCATTGCAACCTCTGTAATCCGACAAATCAAGGTCAGCAGTTTTCTGAAGGTCGTTATACTGCGTATAGACATCGTCAAATTCCTCGGGGATTACGATTTCTTCCACATTGTCGGGCTCGGTATTGACTGTGTAACCGAGGGAAGCAATAAATTCAAGCTGTTCGGTCTGTGTTGAAGCCGAATAATCGATTGCGTTGACACTTGTTACGGGTTCTTCGTCGGAAGGTTCATCCGATGAAAGAACTGCACACACGATTATTGCGGCAATTACAACTGCCAGAAGTAAAATGAATTTCCCTTTTAATGATTTGAGTGAAAATAAAAACATAAAAACACCTCGCATTATTCTTTTAATAAATATGCAAGGTGTTTAAATTAAATTACTTGAATTATTCCTCGTCGTCAGGTCTTTTGATTGAAACATTCTGAAGTCTGGAAAGAGCAAGACGTACATTTTCCTGGCTTCTTGTGTAATGTTCTATATCTCTTGTGAGGTATTCGTCACATTCACCCATGATGCTCTTTGCAAATTCGCTTGCAGATGTACGCATTTCGTAAGCCCATCTCTTAGCGCTTTCTTCTCTTTCCTGAGCATCAGCATTAGCCTGAGCCATAATTGCTTCTGATTCAGCCTTTGATTCATTGAGAATCTTGAGAGCAGCATCTTTAGCAGCCTTTGTGATTTCGTGTTCCTGAGTCATAGCTTCAGCCTTAGCCTGAGCATCGCTCACGATTCTGCCGGCTGTTTCCTGAGCAGCCTGAAGAATTTCTCTTCTTTCTGCAACAATTTTTCTTGCCTGGATGATTTCTGTGGGAATTGAAGAACTCAGTTCCTTGAGGCAATCATAGATAGCATCGCCGTCAATCTTTATTTTTCCGCCACCGCCGAATGAAGGTTTACCTTCTTCGAGTATGTCTTCAATTTTCTCAATAATCTCTTCGTAATTCATGTTTGTGTTCCTCCGTTTCGGGATTTATTGATTCTGCTTTTTTGCTATTTTTTTTATTATATCGTCTGCAATTTCAGGCGGGACAAAATTGTTTATTTCACCGCCGAGAGAGCAGATTTCTTTTACTGCGCTGGAGCTTAAGTACATGTTTTCAAGGCTTGAAACAAGGAAAACAGTGTCAACTTCGGGTGCTAACTGTCTGTTTATAAGAGCCTGCTGGAATTCAACTTCAAAGTCTGAAACAGCACGTAAGCCTTTTACAATTGCGGATGCTCCCGAAATTCTCACATAGTCGGCAAGAAGTCCCTGATAAGAGTCAACGGTAACATTTTTGATGTTTACGCATCTTTTTATGAAATCAACTCTTTCGGGAGGTGTGAATGTGCCGCCGTGTTTTTTTGCATTATATGAAACGAGAACGATGACCTTATCAAACATTTTTGCCGCACGTTTTATAATGTCAAGGTGTCCGTTTGTAACCGGGTCAAAGCTGCCGGGATAAACGGCAATTCTGCTCATATGGAATCAACCTTTCACTCATCGTCACCGTTGTAGCGGTAGATTGTGAGCTTTGTTTTTGAGTAAGTGTCCTGTTTTGTAACAGTATAGTTGCCCACAGCTTCGGGTAACTCTTCCTTTATGTCTGTTTCGCAGACAATAATTCCGCCGTCATTGAGGACATTGAGAACGAGTGAGAGTGCCTTTTCGGCAAGCTGTTTTTTATATGGGGGATCGATAAATACGATATCAAACTTTTCTCTTGTTGTTTTAAGGAAAGAGAGACTGTCGCCGTTGAACACGATTGCATTGTCTTTGAGCTTGCAATGCTCAAGGTTTTCGGTAACGACTTTTATTGAATCACGGCTGAGGTCAACAAAATAAGCTTTTGCGGCACCTCTGCTGAGAGCTTCAATGCCGAGCTGACCTGAGCCTGCAAAAAGGTCAAGCACTTTTCTTCCTTCAATGTCAAACTGAATTGAATTAAAAATGGCGCCCTTCACCTTTGCTGCGGTGGGACGTATATCTTCACCCTCGAGGGTTATAAGTCTTCTTCCTTTTGCTGTTCCGGTAATAACTCTCATAAAAATCTCCTATAGCTTATTATCGCATTTTTTAAGGGTTTTTGTCAATAGTAAATTTGAAATTTATAAAATTTTAAGTATTTCACAAGGCTTGTTCACAATGTGAACGGCGCCTGCATTCCGGAGTATTTCCCCGTCACGGAAGCCCCATGTTACGCCGATACTTACAAGTCCCGCATTCTGAGCCGTTATCATATCAACATCGGAATCGCCCACATAAAGGACTTCATTTTTGTCACAGCTGAGTGTATCAAGTGCTCTGAAAACATTATCGGGATGAGGTTTCAGCCTGTCTTTTCCGTTGTCACCTATAACGCAGTCAAAAACATCTCCGAATTTATTATTGCAGAGTATTATTGCCGCATTTTCAACCTTGTTAGTTACAACGGCAGTTCTGATTCCATTGTTTTTCAATGTTTCGAGGAGCTCACTTATTCCGTCATAAGGCTTTGTTTTTATGTCAGCGTGGTCTTTATAGTATTCCGCCATTTCACGTACACATTCAGCAATTGTGTTTTCTTCCGTACCTGCGGGAACACTTCTTGCAATGAGAGTTGGAACACCGTTACCTATGAATGAACGGATTTCGTCAACCGTTCTGTTTTTCATGTTATGATTTGTCAGAACATGATTCACGCTGTCCGCAAGGTCGTGGAGCGTATCAAGTAATGTTCCGTCAAGGTCAAAAATTATTGCTTTAATCATCTGTTTCATTCCTGTGATAGTGGTTATATATATTTCTTGCCGTGTTTTCGTTTATGCCCTCAACTTCGCAGAGCTCTTCAACGGTGGCTTTTCTTACGGCTGAAAGGGTTTTGAAGTGTCTGAGTATATTTTTTGCCCTTACATTTCCTACGCCCTCGATTTCTGTGAGTGTCATCGCCGTGAGAGTTTTTTTCTGCTTCTGACGGTGATATTCAACCGAGAATCTGTGAACTTCTTCCTGAATATCGGAAACAAGAGTGAATGCTCTTCGCTTATCATTTATTGCAATTTCACCGCCGCCGTGAGCAATGGCTCTTGTTCGGTGCTTGTTGTCTTTCACCATACCGAAAAGGGGAATATCTGTAAGTCCGAATGATTCTAAAACGGGTTTTACTGCATTTACCTGACCGATACCGCCGTCAAGGAGAATAAGGTCAGGCTTTTTGCCGAAGCCTTCAGACAGGTTTTCGTACTTTTCTTTTTCGTATTCATTGAATCTTCTCGTCAGCACTTCAGCCATTGAACGGTAGTCATCCTGACCCGAAAAACCTTTTATTTCAAAGCGTCTGTATGCACTTTTGAGAGGCTTTCCGCCTCTGAAAACAATCATACCGGCAACATTGTCTGCGCCGTCTGTATGGGAAATATCGTATGATTCGATATATTCGGGAGGGGAATTAAGACCGAGCAGGGAAGCGAGTTCATCGAGTGCGGCAACTGTTTTTCCGCTTCTGCCGATGTGCTGAGCAAGTTTTTCAGCAGCATTGTCGGAACACATCTTCATAAGTGATGCGTTTTCACCTTTTTCGGGGATATATATTCTTACATTTCTGCCTTTTTTCTCTGAGAGCATCTGAATGAGTGCGTCAATCCCTTCAACTTCACCGTCAACAGCGATGTTTGAGGGAATATTATTACGCATTGAGTAATAATCGGCAATCAGTTTTTCTCTGATTACAGGCAGTTCATCAATTGCATTTGTGAAGAAATATTCGCTGTCATAAAGTCTGCCCTCTGAGAAACGAAGAACGGACAGACATACTTTGCCCAGCGATTCGCATACGGCAAAAACATCCTGTTCTTTTGTTTTCATTGAAACAACAGTCTGTTTTGCGGCAGTTTTTTCAATTGCCTGAATTGAATCCCTGAGAGAAGCCGCTTTTTCAAATTCAAGGTTTTCTGCGGCGTCTTCCATCTGCTTTTTCAGTTCACGGATAAGTGCATCGTTGCCTCCCGTGATGAATTTCACGGCATTGTCAACAGCTCTGTTGTGCTCTTCACGGGTTACTTTACCCACACAGGGGGCATTGCACAGCTTTATATGGAAATTAAGGCACGGTCTGCCTTTTTTATTTATGTCATCGGGAAAGAATTTTCCGCAGGTGGGGAGTCTGAATATCTTCTGAGCCTCCGAAACTGAGCGGGAAACACAATCGGAGCTTGTATAAGGTCCTAAATATTTCGCACCGTCATCGAGCTTCTGTTTCTCGCTTGAAAGGTTTTTCCAGTCCTTTCCTGCTATTTTTATATAATGATAACCTTTGTCATCTTTTAAAAGAATGTTGTATTTCGGAGTATGCTGTTTTATAAGACTGCATTCGAGAACAAGAGCCTCAAATTCGCTTTTTACGACGATAAAATCAAAGTCGTCAACATTCTCAACCATTTTTCTTACTTTAATCGGATGGTTGTTCTGTGAGCCGAAATACTGGCTTACTCTGTTTTTGAGTTTTTTTGCCTTGCCTATATATATAATTTTATTATTTTTATCTTTCATTATATATACACCGGGGTCAAGGGGGAGACGCATGGCTTTGGCACGCAATGTTTTCAGTTTTTCGTTCACGGGAATAACCTCCTTTCGATAAATTCTTGAAAGAATAAATAATAATGAATAAAGAATAATGTTGGAAGGGGCAAGCCCCTTAAACCCCATTTATATAATCAAAGCCCGCAGGGCTTCCGATTTTATTATTTATTAATTATTCTTTTTGTCAAAAAAGTTAAAAAACGGCATACCTTCCGGTACACCGTTAGTTTTGTCTTGTTATTATTCAGCGAAACCGGATTCAACAAGCTTTGCAAGAGCGTCAACAGCTTCCTGTTCGTCTGTGCCGCCTGCAATAATTCTTATCTGAGTGCCGCCCATGATGCCAAGTGAAAGAACACCTAAAAGGCTCTTTGCGTTAGCTCTGCGCTCTTCTTTTTCTACCCAGATAGAGGATTTGAATTCGTTAGCTTTCTGAATGAAGAATGTGGCAGGACGTGCATGCAGTCCAACCTGATTCTCTACAACGACATCTTTAACACACATAAGGCGATTACTCCCTATCAATAAATTTTTAATTTCACAATACATATTATACCACAAAGTTTGATTTCGTCAATGAGTTAAATCATACTATTTTGCCCAAAAACAAAACTTCGGTTAGTGTAATAAACCTTTGAAAATTAAGCTTTGAAACTTTGTGCAAATTGACAAGGATTTTGGTGCTGATTTATGGAAACAGACTAAATTTACCTGTTATAATTTGCAAATAAAAATCAGAAATGGTAAAAAATGATAATTCGGTTACTTTTTAAGCAGATCAGGGCGTCTTTCTTTTGTGCGTTTTAACGATTGTTCATTACGCCATTTTTCAATGTTTGCATGATGTCCCGAGAGAAGCACTGCGGGAACTTCCTTTCCGTTCCATACTGCAGGTTTTGTATACTGCGGATATTCAAGAAGACCCGAATAATGACTTTCTTTTTCCATTGCTTCATCATTTGCAAGAACACCGGGAATCATTCTTGCAACGGAATCTGCAAGTACAAGTGCGGGTAGCTCTCCGCCCGTGAGAACATAGTCGCCGATTGAGATTTCTTCATCAACAAGTTCTTCAATAACTCTCTCGTCAACACCTTCATAGTGTCCGCAGAGAATTGCAATGTTGTTCATTTTTGCAAGTTCCTTGACCTTTTCCTGAGTCAGGACTTTGCCCTGAGGAGACATATATATAAGATAAGGCTTTGCTGCGGTCTCTTCGCACACATGCATATAGCAATCATAAATAGGCTGAGCCATCATAAGCATACCCATTCCGCCGCCGTAAGGAGTGTCGTCAACATTTTTATGCTTGTTTGCGGCAAAATCACGGATATTGTGAGAATGGATTTCAAGAAGGCCCTTTGCTATCGACCTGCCTATGATGCTTTCGGAATAAACTCTTTCGCACATTTCGGGAAAGAGTGTGAGTATATCAATCCTCATCTTTGTCACCGTTTACTTCTTCATCAAAAATACCTTTGAGCGGTCTTATGAAAACACTTTCATTTTCAACATCTACATTGATTACAACATCTTTTATTGCAGGAATTATGTATTCCTTGCCATTGTTTTCAATAAACCAGATGTCATTTGCTCCCGTTTCGGCAACATCGGTAAGTTTACCGTATGTTTTTGAGTTGTCATCGGCATCATAAACGGTACAGCCGATAAGGTCCTGAATGAACCAGTCACCTTTTTTAAGCTTTGCATCGGCTCTGTTCATATATAATGTTTTGTTACGGAGCTTCTGAGCATCTTCAACGGTGTCAATGCCGTCAAGTTTAAGGATGACAACATTTCCGTGAGGACGGCATGCCGTAATTCTAACAGCCTTGTTGCCGTTTGCATCAAAATATAATGTTTTGAACTTTTTCATAAACTCGGGAGTGTCGCACCACGGGTTGACACGGACTTCACCTTTGATGCCGTGAGTTGATACAATCTGCCCGATTTCAAGATACTGTTTTAACATAGTAAGATTCCTTTATAAATCAGAATTTGTCGGGATAGTTAGGAGTGCGGAGTTAGGAGTTAGGAGTTTCGGAAGCCCTTCGGGCTTGGATTATATAATGGGGTTTAAGGGGCTTGCCCCTTCCTTCACTCCTCACTTCTCACTCCTCATTCCTCACTCAATAATTTATCGGCATCGAGCCGATAAATTATTGTTTATCCAATTGTTCAATTATATATTCTCCCACCATTTCAGCGCTTTTTGCATCCTGAATGGTGTGAATCATATTTTTGACATTTGTTCTTTCTTCTTTTGCGATATCGTTACCGTTTATGACATTTGTAAGGAAACTGATAAGTCCTTCGTTGTCATAAATGTATTCACCCTTGAGAATATCAAGAGGATTTTTATAAACAAAGCCTCTTTTTGCGATGTACTCGTCGATGTCGCCGATTGTAAGTCCCATGGGCTTGTCTGTCAGCAGATAATCATAGTAAACGGATGAATAGTCCGTTATCATCGCATCGCATCTGCCGAGGAGTTCATAAAGCTGAACATCTTTTTCTTTCAGGTCATTATCGCTTATAATGAAGAAATTGGAAAGATTGATTTCTTTCATAGCTGACAAATCCTGAACGGGATGAGGCTTTAAAATTAGAAGACAGTTGTTTGATTTAAGGAAGAAATTGATTTTTTTCATTTCTTCAACCGTATCAATTGCAGGAATACCCGTGCCTTTTGCTTCCATTTCATACTGACCGAGTTTTTTGTCTTTTCTCTGACGGAAAGTGGGAAGCCAGAAAATGACTTTGTCGTATTTGTCGAAACCGAATTTATTCATCGAATCGTTATCGGTCAGAAGCAGGTCATTACGGGGAAATCCCATAAAAATCATTTTGTCTTTGTCTACTCTTGCATCGGAACTGAAATTATCTGCAAAAAATTCCGATACACAAAGTGCATTTGTGCAGTTGTTTTTAATGCAGTAAGTGCCGTTTGATGCTTTAAGCGGCATGCCGTGCTGAAGCCAGAGTGAAACTCTGTTTCTGCCGTAAGTACCGAGTAGTTGATTACTGTAAACAAGAGCTTTTGCTGTTGAGATATAATACATTGTCTTCAACTTTTTACCAAAAGACTTTGCATGCTTTGTGTAATTAATGAATGATGTATTTTCAGCAGGTGCTTTGGTATATTGTGATGCATTTTCACTCAGCCACACAAATTCATATTTTTTGTTGAGTCCTTTTTCAAGGAGATATTTATAAACGGGATATGTGTTGCAAGCCATTTCAGGGTGGCTTTCAAAAATGATTCTGTCTTTTGTAGGCAGAAGAGAAAAGAATTTGAGAATAAATTCAAAAAGTTCGTCTTTTATTGTTTCTGCCGTGCCTGCTTTTTCTTTTTTTGTAAAGAATTCAATATAATGAGCATAAAGGTCAGGGAAGTGAAGAACAACCTGCCCGATAACATAAACCTTTTTTTCAAAAGATGTAAGTGATGTGAATGCAGGACAGTTGCTGACAAAGAAACTGAAATAATCGTCTATTCTTTTTTTTGTGTTGCCGTAATAAAAGCCGTTTTTTACACATTTTGCGAATGTGACAACAGCCGAATCAAGAGCAAAAACTGCCGCACGTTCTGCAAGGTCAGAGAGGTTGTTTTTTCTGAAAAATTCAATTCTTTCTCTGAAAGCTTCTTCACGGTCAAGATTCTTTATTCCGAATGTAGCTCCTGTTATTGATGCCGAATGTTTTATATAATTATAGTATTTCTTTTGAACAGTCACTATTTTGCTGCATCTGAAAATAACTTCGTGGATTCTTGCTTCATCCTCATTGATTCTATTCAGCGGAAATGAAATATCCCTGAAGATGTGTGCCTTGTAAACTTTGTTCCATAGAGTACAGTAGTAGTTTGCATTTTTCTGAGTAAGTTTTTTCAGGTACTCTGTATTGGAAAGAGTTTCGTTCTTTACCGGTGACGCACTGTTGAGTTCTTCAAGCATATTACCGTTGTTATCTGTATAAAAAAGATTCCCCATAACCATATCAGCATCAGTTTTCTGCAGAGTGTCAAGGAGCTCCTCAAATGTTTCGGGAATGATAAGATCGTCAGAGTCCATAAAAAAGATATACTCGCCCCTTACGAGTGAAAGGGCGGTATTTCTTGCGGCTGAAACGCCTTTATTTTCCGTATGGATAACTCTGAAACGTGAGTCTGCTTCGGTCCATTTATCACAGATCTGACCGCTTGTATCTGTTGAGCCGTCATCAACCATAATAACTTCAAAATCAGCATATGTCTGATTTTTTACGCTCTCAAGTGTTTTTTCAAGATATTTTCCGACATTGTAAACGGGCATAAGAACGCTGATCATATCTGTGCTCCTTTTTTTACTGTTTCCAGAGTTTTTTTCTTTTTGTGTTTCTGATAAAGAAGTAGACTGCCGAAATTCCGCCTGCAACTATAACAATAATGCAGAATGCATCAATCCAGTCAATTGCAGAGGCTTCCGAGCCGTCTTCAGCGGAAATGATTTTCAGGTCTGTCCAGAGTGTGCTCTGGAGCATCTGTGTTTTCTGCGGAAGATTTATGAAAACTTCCGTATTGTTCTTAAGATATTCCTCATCGGGATAAACAAGTTCGTTGCCTGTTATTTCAGGGTCAAGAAGTTTCTGAGATTCCGCATTCGGAGTTGCGTAGCCTACTGTTTCGGCATTCATTGCCCCTATTTCGGGTTCGCACATGAAATTGATGAAAAGCTCTGCCTCTTTTTTGTGCTCCGTTGTTTTTAAAATACACATTGAGTCAACAAAGAGGTTTGTGCCTTCTTTCGGAATGAAAAACTTAATGTCGGGGTTGGTTTCCTGAATAATCAAGGCATCACCTGCATAGTAGGGGGCAATCCATGCTTCGCCTGCTTCCATTTTGTCAAAAATCGCGTCCATGACATAAGCCTGCACAATGGGTTTCTGTTCACTGAGAGCTTTTGCCGCTTCCTGCCATTCCTTATCATTGCCTGAATTCATGGAATAACCGAGTCTTGTAAGTGAAATACCGAATGAGTCACGAGGATTGTCAAACATCAGGATTTTTCCTGCATATTTTTCGTTCCAGAGAAGTTCAAGACTTTCGTCTTTTACATCTTCCTCTTCAACAAATGCTGAGTTGTAAATTACAACAACAGTACCCCAGAAATAGGGAACAGAGTATTTGTTTTCGGGGTCGCTTGCAAGGTTTTTGTATGCTTCACCGATGTATTTATAGTTCGGAATGTTTGAAAAATCAAGTTCTGCGAGCATATCCTCCTGAATGAGCTTGCTTACCATATATTCAGAGGGGATAACAATGTCATATGATGCCGCACCCGAAACAATTTTTGAATACATTGATTCGTTGCTGTCAAATGTGGTGTAGTTTACATCGATGTAGGGATACTTTTCCTCGAACATATCAATAGTTGACTGTTCGATGTATTCCCCCCAGTTGTAAACATTAAGCACAACCTGTTCTTCTGCAAAGGCAACAATTGAGAATGTGCTGAGAAGAATACATACTGTTATGAGAAGGGACACGAATTTTTTCATCTTTTTGCCCCTTTCTTTTTTGCATCGTCACGCATCTGCTTTAAATTAACAGATACAAGCAGAACAAGTATCGTAACAAAAAGCAGGGTTGAAAGTGCATTGATTTTAGGGGAGTAGGGCTTCTTTGTCATTGAAAAGATTGTAACAGAAAGTGTCTGAACCGTACTTCCCGAGTTGAAATAACTGATGATGAAGTCATCAAGTGAGAGTGTGAAAGCCATGATAAAGCCTGTAACGATACCGGGCTTTATCTGAGGGATAACAACTTTAAGGAATGCCTTTGCGGGAGGACAGCCCAGGTCAAGTGCCGCATTGTAGATATTATTGTCCATACCTCTGATTTTAGGCAGAACCTCAAGTGTTACATAGGGGATACAGAATGTGATGTGTGAAATGAGAAGTGTGCCGAAGCCCATTTCCATTGAATTTGATTTTGAAATAATGAAAACAAAAAGAATCATCATTGAAACTGCCGTAACAATTTCGGGATTGACCATGGGAATATTGTTGACTGACAGATATAATTTTTTTCTGAACCCTTTCATTGAGTTGATGCCCACAGCGGCAAGAGTGCCGATAACTGTTGAAATAACTGCGGCAAGAACTGCAATTACGAGAGAAATGTAAAGAGACTTCATGATTATTGCATCATTGAAAAGCTCTTTGTACCACTGAAGTGAAAAGCCTTCAAACACACTTCGGCTTTTGATACCGTTGAATGAATAGACAATCATGACAACGATGGGGGAGTAAAGGAAAGCAAACACAAGGAAGTTGTAAAATCTTGATACGTATTTCAAAACAGTCCACCTCCGCTTGTTTCTGCATCTTTGTCAAAGCGGTTCATGATACCCATTGAAATGAGAATAAGCACCATAAGAACAAGAGAAAGTGCCGCACCGACATTGTAGTTTACTTCGCCCGTATTTCCGAGGAAATAATTTTCAATAATGTCGCCGATAAGGTATGTCATACCGCCGCCGAGAAGCTTTGAAATGATGAATGTACTTACGGCAGGCACAAAAACCATTGTGATACCCGAAATAATGCCGGGCACACTCTGGGGAAGAAGAACCTTTGTGAATACATGAAGACCGTTTGCACCGAGGTCTTTTGCGGCTTCAATAACGCTGTGGTCAATTTTTGTGAGAACGGTGTAAATGGGCAGAATCATATAGGGAAGAAAATTATAAACCATACCCAGAATAATTGCACCGTCTGTATTAATCATAGCAAAGCCTTCAAATTCGTAACCGAAAAGGCTTAAAAATCCCTTTATAAGCGTGTTGATAAGTCCCGTATCTTCAAGAATTGTCATCCATGCGTAAGTTCTTATCAGGAAGTTCATCCACATCGGTAACATGACCAATAACACCATCGTCTGCTGATGGCGTGCTTTCATTCTTGATATGCTGTAAGCAAGAGGATATGCAAGAAGCAGACAGATGACCGTTGCAACAAAGGCAAGTTCAATTGAAACTATGTAAGTGCTTCTGTATTCCCAGATGCTCAGTATGTTTGAAAAAGTAAAACTGCCGTTTGCATCTGTAAAAGCATAGAAGAGAACGAGTGCAATGGGGATGATGATGAAAATTGCCATCCAGACGGTGAAAGGTGCCGTCATTGCACGCTGAAGACCTTTTGAATTCTTATTCATCGTCAGCGTCCTCCGAGTCAGCATTTACATCGGAGAGTTCATCAAACTCCTCGCTGAAACTGCTGAAATCACCGTAAAGACCGCTGTATTCGCTCTTTTTCATGATGTGGATTGCATCGGGTTCAATGTAAAGACCGATGTTGTCACCCACAAACTGCTCGTCAGTTGACTGAATCATCCATTTGAAACCGCCGATGTCAACGATTATTTCAAAATGTACACCCTTGAATGTGACAGATGTTACCTTGCCTCTGAGCATGCCCTTTTCAACGGGTACAACGTCAACATCTTCGGGACGTACAACTACATCTACAGGTTCATTTTTGCCGAAACCTTTATCAAGACATTTAAAAGTTGCCCCTGAGAATTCACATACAAAGTCATCTTTCATAACACCGTCAACAATGTTACTTTCACCGATGAAATCTGCAACGAAAGCGTTTACGGGCTCATTGTAAATGTCAAGGGGAGTGCCTATCTGCTGAATCACACCGTTGTTCATAACAACAATCTTGTCAGACATTGAAAGAGCTTCTTCCTGGTCGTGTGTGACATAGATAAATGTGATGCCGAGTCTCTGCTGTATATTTTTCAGTTCGTTCTGCATGTCTTTACGCAGTTTCAGGTCAAGAGCACCGAGAGGCTCATCGAGAAGAAGAACACGGGGCTTTACTGCCAATGCACGGGCAATTGCCACACGCTGCTGCTGACCGCCCGAGAGAGTGTTTATATCTCTTGTTTCAAAACCTTTGAGGTTTACAAGAGAAAGCATCTCTGTTACAGTTTCTTTTATTTCCTGTTCTTTCTTTTTCTGTATTCTCAAACCGAATGCAATGTTCTCAAAAACATTAAGATGCGTAAACAGAGCATAACGCTGAAAAATGGTGTTTACCTGACGTTTATGTGCAGGAACACCATTGATTAACTTTCCGTCGAAGATAACATCACCGCTGTCAGGCTGTAAAAAGCCTGCAATTATACGCAGTGTGGTAGTCTTGCCGCAACCCGACGGGCCCAGCAGAGTGAGAAATTCCTTATCCTCGATGGTAAGGTCAAGTTCTTTTAATATCTGTTCTCCGTCAAAAGCCACGGAGATTTTCTTCAGGTCAATAATGTTGTTTGCCAATTATGCAACCCCTCTCACAAATTGATGCATAATACGTGATTATGTATATAGTCAATATAATATTTTTTTTAATAAAAGTCAATGATTTTCATTAAAAATAATGCTTACAAAAATAAGAGCGAAAAAACAGTTAAATTGACGAAAAGGAAAACAATAATTTGTCGGGCTCTTTAATGCATAATTCATAATGCACAATGCATAATGATTTGATATTCTCGTAGGGGCACCCATTGTGTCAAGAGTAACATGGTAAACAAGAGTGTAAGGACATGGTATACACATTTAAAGCCTTGAAATATGTCTGTTAATAAGTTTACCGTCATGAACAGAGAACTCAGCAATTTTAAAATTACGA
>JAZSPR010000056.1:0-21640 GCA_045537555.1 Acutalibacteraceae bacterium
AACCGTTACCGTTACCTGCGATATCGTCCACTATGCCGTCTTTTTCAAATGTGAGGTAAGCAACCGTGTCATTCTTACGGACAAAGTGACAATCAATATATTTAACGGGACCGTCAATGATATTGATATAGTTCTCTTTGAACACCTCGAAAACTTCCTGAGGCTGAAGCTCCTTGTGAGCCTTATCGGAAACATCCTTTACACAGTAGCCGACATTTTCTCTCATCTTCATCGGGAGTGTATAGCCGTACTGCTTTTCAAGAAGATAACCGATACCGCCCTTGCCCGACTGAGAATTGATACGGATAACGTCTGTCTTGTATTCCCTGCCGACATCCTTGGGGTCGATGGGAAGATAAGGAACAGTCCAATGTTCGCAGTCGTTGTCTTCTCTGTATTTCATACCCTTTGCAATAGCATCCTGATGTGAGCCTGAGAAAGCGGCAAAAACAAGGTTGCCCGAATAGGGTGAACGCTCATAAACCGACATTCTTGTGACTTTTTCATAAACAGCCACGATTTCGGGCATGTTTGAGAAATCAAGTTCGGGGTCAACACCCTGAGAGAACATGTTCATACCGAGTGTTACGATATCGGCATTACCTGTTCTTTCACCGTTGCCGAAAAGTGTGCCTTCGATTCTGTCTGCACCTGCAAGAAGACCTAATTCACAGTCTGCAACGGCACAGCCTCTGTCGTTATGAGGATGAAGCGAAATTTCAACACTTTCTCTGTATTTCATATTGTTGCTCATATATTCAATCTGGTTTGCGTAAACGTGAGGCATTGAATGCTGAACCGTTACGGGAAGATTGATAACAACTTTTCTGTCGGGAGTGGGCTTCCATACATCAAGAACTGCATTACATACTTCAAGTGCATATTCGGGCTCTGTACCTGTGAATGATTCGGGTGAATATTCATAACGGTACTTAACGCCGTATTCCTTTGCAAGTGAATCGAAAAGCTTTGCACCGTCAATTGCAATCTGCTTTATTTCTTCTTTTGTTTTTCTGAAAACCTGTTCTCTCTGTGCAACCGAAGTTGAGTTGTAAAGATGAACGATAACATGATTTTCATTTTTGATACCTGCAAGGCTTTCAAAAGTCTTCTTTATAATATGCTCTCTTGACTGAGTGAGAACCTGAATTGTAACATCATCGGGAATAAGGTCATTTTCAATAAGTGTACGAAGGAACTGGTATTCAGTTTCACTCGCTGCAGGGAAACCGACTTCAATCTGCTTGAATCCGATTTTTACGAGAAGCTTGAAGAACTCAACCTTTTCTTCAAGGCTCATGGGGATAATAAGTGACTGATTGCCGTCACGAAGGTCAACAGAACACCAGATGGGTGCTTTGTCGATATAAGTTTTATGCATCCATTCGCCTTTTACTTCGGGGGGCATAAAAAATTGTCTTGTGTACTTTTCTGTTCCTCTCATGGAATCACCTCGATGTAATAATATACAGATAAATTAAATAGAAAAACTCCGTCTCAACAAAGAGACGGAGCATAAGTCCGTGGTACCACTCTAATTGGTGAAAAATCACCCACTCAATTCACACATCGGGCACGAAGCCGAATATGCTACTTCTTTAACGATGAAGCTCCGTTCTTCCTACACGACCGTCATAAAGACGGTGTTCAGTCGACCGCTCGAAGGAGAGATACGATCACTCACGGCTGCAGCCTCACACCACCCGGCTGCTCTCTGAAAACACCGCTACGAATGACCCTTTAGCCTTGTCATTGCGTTTATCTGTATTGGTCATATTATACTAAAAAGAAAAATACAAGTCAACACAAATTCAAAAAAAACTTCAACAAATTAAAGTGGTGAATTATGTGTAAGTTATACATAAATCAGAATTTGTCGGGATGTTTCATCGTAGGGGCGCCCATTGGGCGTCCGTTTTGATGAATATGTAACTATTGTAGGGACCGATGCCCACATCGGTCCGTATTTGTCGAAGACAAATTGGAAATCTCTGATTTCCGCTAACCGACAAATTCATTCAATGAATTTATTGTAATAGAACGGTGTTCCACCGTTATTGCTCCGCTACACTACGCAATCGGACCGATGTGGGCATCGGTCCCTACAAGATTTGTTTATATTTCGATTTATTTATCCAAAGACCCCGACAAATTATTGTTTATCCTTTTCCCCGTTCAGCTCAACTATTGCTTTTATCAGTTCCTCTTTGATAATCTGATGTCCTGCAGAAGTTGGATGCACACCGTCTGCACTCCAGTATTCATAATTACCGTCTGCTGACGCATCATCAAACACATTCTGAAGAGGAACAAAGGTTAAATCATACTTATCGGAAACCCGTTTTGCCGCTTCTGCTCTCTTTTTAACTTCACATCTGAATTGTTCCCACATTTCCTGTGTGGCTGTGCCTTTCAGAACAAACGGTTCAAGAATGATTATTTTTATATCGGGCAGCGCTGTTTTTACTTCTTCAATAAGCATCGAATATATCTTCTCATATTTTATTTCGTCAACACCGCATTGCATTGTCAGTTCGTGTGCAACATCATTGACACCCACAAGTATTGACATATAATCGGGGCTGAGATTGATTATATCTTCCTTTATACGGGCATATATATCAGTTACTCTGTCACCGCTTTTACCGCGATTGAGAAAACAGAAGTCATCTTTTCTGTTTTCAAGAAAATCTGCGGCAACAAGCAGAGGATAACCCATACCAAGCCCGAAATTTACTCGGTCATCATCTTCTCTGTTTGCATCTGTTATTGAATCACCCTGAAATAAAAACTTTTTCATAACAGCACCTCCGTGAGTCAGGTTTATTATACCATATCAGATATCACAAAACAAGTCCGTTCATGAATTATAAAAAAACAAATCAGAAATTGTCGATGTGAATGCAGAGTTTCGGAACACCCTACGGTGTTGGATAAAAAACAACTCGTAGGGGCGCCCATCGGGCGTCCGTTTTGATGAATATGTAACTATTGTAGGGACCAATGCCCACATCGGTCCGTATTTGTCGAAGACAAATCGAAAATCTTTGATTTCCGCAAATTGATTTAATAAGATTGTTGTAAATGAACGATTTTCAATCGTTATTGCTCCATTTCATTACGCAATCGGACCGATGTGGGCATCGGTCCCTACATAATTTGTTTTTCCTGAGACGGACGCCCGATGGGCGCCCCTACGGGGTTGATTGTACAATTTTACGAATCCAACACCGCAAGGTGTTCCGAAATTGCGAATTGCACATTTCAAATTGCGAATTTAAAAGAGCCCTACAAATTATTGTTTTATAAAAAAACACTTGCATCACAATAAAAAATAATGTATAATGTTTTTCAGTATACCGTGATAGGAAGAGAATATATTATGTTGGGTAAAAACGTACGAGTAAGAATCACAAAACCCTTCAATTTCCTTGACAGAAAAACAAACACGCGTTATCTTCTCAATTTCGGTTTAGCCGAAATAAAAACAGAAAAGAAAGCTTTCATTTATAATGCCTGTGTTCTGGGCATTAACCACCCTGTCAATATCTTTGAAGGTAAAATTATAGCAATAGTCCGTCATCAGGACAAACGCCCCAATTACATTGTTGTTGCACCTAAAAAATCAAGGTACATCAATTTTGAAATTGAAGATGCAATCTCATTCTATGAGAAAAACAGACAGCATACAATTGAATGTCTTTACGAAAGCTCATGCGGAGCTGTTGTTTTCAGAATGATCAACGGTTGCCGCCGTTTCCTGCTGATAAAAAACAAACGCAGTAACAACTGGGGCTTCCCTAAAGGACATATCGAAAAAGGCGAAACTGAAATTGCCACGGCAAAAAGAGAAGTGCTTGAAGAAACAGGGCTTCATATCAATATTCTTGAAGATTTCAGTTCAACTTCGGAATATAAAATCGCAGGCAGAGTTGAAAAACGTGTCACGATTTTCCTCGCCTCCACGTCTGATACAAGCACCGTGATTCAGCAGGAAGAAATTGAAGACTACATCTGGCTTGATTACGATAAAGCTCTTTCAACATTAAAATTTGAAAATGACAAATCAATCCTCATTTCCGCAAAAGAATATCTTACGGAACACAATATATAATAAGGAGTAAAATTTAATGACCGAAACATTAGCCGCATTTTTTATTGATTTATTCGGCAACAAAATCCCCGCAGAACTCACGGCATTCGTCGTATCACTCATGCCCGTACTCGAACTCAGAGGCGGACTTATAGTAGCATCAATTCTTGATATCGAGCTTTGGAAAGCATTTATCATCTGCTACATAGCAAATATTCTTCCCATTCCGTTCATTATTCTTTTCATTAAAAAGATTTTTGAATTTTTAAGAAAATTCAAAGGCTTTGACAAATTTATTTCAAAACTTGAAGCCAAAACAGAAAAAAACAAAGACAAGGTTATGAAATACAAGCAGTGGGGTCTTCTCCTTTTCGTTGCGATTCCCCTCCCCGGTACAGGCGGCTGGACAGGTGCTCTTTTTGCCGCACTCCTTGATTTAGACATCAAAAAATCATTCCCGATTATAGCTCTCGGCGTTTTTATTGCAGGTGTAATTATGGCAATCGTTTCTTACGGCATACCTGCTCTTATAGGAAGTCTTACGGAACCTGCTTCAACCGAAGCAATGATTTCCCTCGTTTCAACAATGCTTGCATAAACAATGCGGACACGGAAGTGTCCGTAATTTTTTTTATAAATCAGAATTTGTCGAGCTAAAGCCCGACAAAAATTCGCAATTGGAAATTCGCAATTCGCAATTGATGAAGGGGCTTTGCCCCTTACCCCATTATAATGGTTCAAAAGGCGGAGCCTTTTCCGAAATTGCGAATTGAGCATTGCGAATTGCGAATTTGAAAGAGCCCGACAAATTATTGTTTATCAAAAAAAAGGAAGGACGCCTGAGCGTCCTTCATGTTATTTACAAATTATATCCGTCTCAATATATCTTACACCCAAATCATACAGTCTTTTTGCATCTTCAACAGTATTAACTGTCCAGAAAGACACGCCGATTTTTTCTTTCAGAGCAAGGGTGATTGATTCATCATCGTTATCGTCATAACACGGTGAAAGCCATACTTTATCGGAAAGTGCTTTTGCCTCGGCGATACATTCGGGAGTAATCTTACCCACAAGGTACCACAGTTCAATATCGGGCTTGAGATTGTGAATAATTCTGAGCTGTTCAAGGTCAAATGAAATAACGATTGACTGTTCTGCCATTCCCTTTTTCACAACCGCATCAACAACAGTTCCGAGAGTGTCATAAGTTTCGGTCTTTATTTCAATCTGAGGTCTTGTCTTTGTGCCGACAAACACATCGAGGTATTCATCAAGCGTGCAGATTTTAAGACCTTCCATATCACAGTTTACACCTCTGACATATTTATATGAACAGAGCTCATCATATGTATGGTCTTCAATTGTGCCTTCTTCACCGAAAATGTCAAGGTCACCGTTATGATGAAGCACCCATACACCGTCTTTTGTAAGTCTTATGTCACATTCTGCGGTGTAATAACCGAGTTCAACACTCTTTTTATATGCGGGAAGTGTGTTTTCGGGAGCATATGAAGTTACACCTCTGTGTGCTGTGATATATATAGGGTCATTTTCATTATATAACCCGTTTTTTGTAAGTGAAATTATTTTTTCAAGATATGAATTGTCCATGTTTTTCCTCCTAATTACAGAGAATGTCTGTTTCTATAAATTTTCAGATACATTATACTATCATAATGTTACATTTTCAAGATTTAAGATAAAATATATTGCCATAAAATTTTTTTTATAGTATTATATAGAAAAACATTATTACGGTGAAGCTTATGTTCAATTTTTTTGCAGATAAAAATTCAAGACAGGGCGATTTTTATTACATTTCGGGCTCTGACTTCAACCATATAAAAAATGTTCTCAGAATGAAGACGGGTGAAACTTTCCTTGTAAGTGACAACGGAGAAAGCCACCTTTGTGAAATATCCTCATTCGAGGGTGAAACAGCCGTTGCGAAGATAATTGAAGAAAATTATCAGAACACGGAACTCCCCGTCAGAATCTATCTTTTTCAGGGACTTCCCAAGAGCGACAAAATGGAACTCATTATTCAGAAATGCGTTGAACTCGGTGTTTATGCAATCATCCCCACCGAAATGAGCAGATGTGTTGTAAAGCTCGAAGATAAGAAGAAAAAAAGCAAAGTTGACCGTTGGCAGTCAATCTCTGAAAGTGCGGCAAAGCAGAGCAAACGCAACATCATCCCCGAGATTATGAACGTTATGAGCTACAAAGAGGCTCTCACATTTGCAGAAAAACTTGATATGATACTTGTACCCTATGAATCAGAAAACGGAATGCAGGGCACAAAAGAAACACTTTCAAAAATCAGAAACGGAATGAATGTGGGCATTTTCATAGGCTCCGAGGGCGGTTTTGACGAAAAAGAAATAACCCTTGCAAAAGAAAAAGGAGCAGAAATTATATCGCTCGGCAAGAGAATACTCAGAACGGAAACTGCCGCCATAACATCCGTTGCAATGTGCATGCTCCATATTGAAATGAACGGTGAAAACGAATGATAAAATTACCCGATGCATTTGAAAAAAGAATGAAAACCCTGTTGGGTGATGACTTCGACAAATACATAAATACACTCGATGAAGAGCCCGTAAAAGGGTTCAGAGTGAATACCGAAAAAATATCACTTTCCGATTTTCAAAAAATCAATATTTTCGGCAATAAAAAAATCCCGTATGTTCCCAACGGGTTTTATCTCGACCTTGAAAAGGCAGGCAATCACCCTTATCACCATGCGGGAATGATTTATATTCAGGAGCCGGGTGCAATGGCACCTGCAGAATGTATTGATATCGAGCCCGATTGGGTATGCCTTGACATGTGTGCCGCACCGGGCGGAAAAAGCACGCAGATAAAGAACAAACTCGGTGAAAACGGTATACTTGTGTCGAACGAATACATTTCGTCAAGATGTAAAATTCTTACGGGCAATATTGAAAGGCTGGGACTTAAAAATTGTGTTACAACATGTATGGACACAAAAAAGCTCTCTAAATATTTTACGGATACATTCGATTTCATTATGTGCGATGCTCCGTGCTCGGGCGAAGGAATGTTCAGAAAAGAGCAGATTGCAATTGACGAATGGAGCGAAGAAAACGTCAGAATGTGTGCCGTAAGGCAGAAAGAAATTTTAAATAATGCCGTTCCTCTTCTGAAAAACGGCGGCTATATCGTCTATGCAACATGCACATTCTCACTTGAAGAAAACGAAATGGTGATTGATGAATTTCTTTCAGAACATCCTGATTTTGAATTGGTCGAAGTAAAAAAAGAAGTCAGAGAAAACACGGCTGACGGCATTTTCTTTGACGGTTGCAGGACAGAAAACATTCACTTTACAAGACGTTTTTATCCCCATATTTCAAAGGGTGAAGGACAGTTTATGGCTGTTCTTCACAACAAAAACGAACATTTTGAAATAAAGAAATCATTGAATGCAAAACCTGAAAAAATTGATAAGATAATAACAGATTTTCTCGATGATGTGCTTGAAAATTACGATAAAACGAATGTAAGAATGTATAACGGAAATCCCGTTTACTTTTCCCCTGACCTCGAAATTGAAAAAGGCTCGGCTTTCTGTTGCGGTGTTACAATCGGCGAAGTGAAGAAAAATTACATTCAGCCTCATCATCAGTTTTTTATGGGCTTAGGAAAAGATTTCAGAAGAAAAATCGAGCTTTCTGCCGATGACGAAAAGACGAAAAAGTATCTCCACGGCGAAGAAATTGAAACAGATTGCGAAAACGGCTGGGCAGTCGTGATGATTGACGGCTGTACGGTCGGAGGTGTAAAAGTCTCAAACGGCAGAGCGAAGAATCACTACCCGAAAGGGCTGAGGAAACAATAATTTTCGAGGTCTTATAAATTCGCAATTCGCAATGCTCAATTCGCAATTTCGGAAAGGGCTTTGCCCTTTGACCCATTATAATTGTGAAAAACAAATTTTGTAGGGACCGATGTGGGCATCGGTCCCTACAATAGTTACATATTCATCAAAACGGACTGAAGCTCGACAAATTATTGTAATTGGCAATTAGCAATTATCAATGCGCAATTTCGGAAAAGGCTCCGCCTTTTGAACTATTATAATGGGGTAAGGGGCAAAGCCCCTTCATCAATTGCGAATTGCGAATTTCCAATTGCGAATTAAAAAGACCTCAACAAATTCATAAAAATGCCCGTCCTTTCGGACGAGCATTTTTTCTTAGCATGATGAAAGAGCTTTTATATATCTCTTGAAGAATGCGAGAGCATCGGGGAATGATGATGTTTCGATTCTTTCGTTTGTGCCGTGAGTTGTTGTAAGGAGGTTTGTGGGAAGAAGGAAGGGAGAATATCTGTAAACGTTTTCGCAGATGTTCTGATAATTTCTTGCATCTGTTCCGCCCATAACAAGGTAAGGTGCGGCAACATTATTGTTGTTCATTCTGTAGCAGATATCTTCAATAGCCTTGAATGCACGTGAATCTGTGGGAGAAACATTTGAAGGCTCCTGACCGCCGAGAAGCTCAATTTCAACATTCTTATTCTTAATAACCTTCTGAAGATGTGTCTTTACATCGGCAATTGTCATACCGGGCATAACTCTGAAATTGACACTTACTGATGCCTTCTGAGGAAGAACGTTTGCCTGAGGGCTGCCCTCTGCCATTGTAACAGCTGTGGTTGTTCTTACGAATGAAGCGGCTGCGGGGATGTTTGACATAACAACCTTGAGAGCGGGCTTGAGGTACTTTGCATTACAGAGAATGTTTCTTGCAAGGAAAGATGTGTTTCTGCCCACTCTGTCGAGAATGCCGTCAACAACGGGAGTAATCTCTGACTTGAACTGATTGTTTTCAATGTCCTTGATTACGTCAGCCATCTTGCCGAGTGCTGTGTGGTTGGGAGGTGTTGAAGAATGACCGCCCTTTGCAGTAAGGCTGATTTTATAGTCGCAGTATCCCTTTTCGGCAATACCGATACCTGCAAGGTTCTTGTCAATGATTCCGGGAACCTTGATGGGAAGAATTGCACCGCCTTCGTCAAGAACTGAGTCAAGATGAACACCGCGGCTCTCAAGAAGAGCTGAAATCTTCTTTGCACCGTTGTTGGGTGAAGCAACAACTTCTTCGTTATGACCGAAACACAGATAAACTGTTCTTTCGGGCTCAAAACCGTCTTCAAGAAGTGTTTCAACAGATTCAAGGACAGCCACAACATGGTTCTTCATGTCAACTGAACCTCTGCCCCATACGTAACCGTCTGCAACGTCACCGCTGAAGGGTTCATGCTCCCAGTCCTGTTCTGTTCCTGCAGAAATGGGCACTACGTCCTGATGACCGAGAAGTGCGATAGGGTCAAGGTCGGGATTCTTGCCTTCCCATGTGTAAAGAAGACTTGCTTTGCCTACAACTTCCTTCTTGAGTGTCTTGTGAAGGAGAGGATATCTCTCTTCAAAGAGCTTGTGAAGTGCATCAAACTGGCTCCAGTCAACTTTATCTTCGTCAACATTTGAAATAGTCTTTATCTTGATTGCATCTGAAAGATTCTGAGTGTATCTTTCAACTTCAACTCTTTCCTCGGGAAGAGGGTCTGAAACTCTCTCGGGAGGAGTGAATTTTTTAGCTTTGATAAGGTTTGCGGCAACGGCTGAACCTACAGCGGCAACGGCAATACCTGCCTTTAATTTTTTATCCATGACATTAACTCCTTAATGTGTCTTTTTATACAAATACAATAATACCACTACGTGACAAAAAAATCAATAAATTCAACTGATTTATTAAAAATAAAATTGTAACCTATTTAGAAATTATTCTTTCCGCTTGACATTAACTTAACAAAGTTATATTATATATAATGTATTTTAATGTAAAAACGGAGGACATTATGGGTTACACTATTGCAGAAAAACTTATAAAAAGTCATCTTGTTGAGGGCGAAATGGTCAAGGGTACAGAAATAGGTCTTCGTATCGACCAGACTCTCACTCAGGATGCAACAGGCACTATGGCTTATCTTCAGTTTGAAGCCATGGGCATTGAAAGAGTAAAAACAGAACTTTCTGTTGCATACATCGACCACAATACACTTCAGAACGGCTTTGAAAATGCCGATGACCACAGATTTATTCAGACAGTTGCAAAGAAGAGAGGCATCCGTTTCTCACGTCCCGGCAACGGTATCTGTCATCAGGTTCATCTTGAAAGATTCGGCAAGCCCGGTAAGACACTCCTCGGTTCAGACAGCCATACTCCCACAGGCGGCGGTATCGGTATGCTCGCTATGGGTGCAGGCGGTCTTGACGTTGCAGTTGCAATGGGCGGCGGCACATATTACATCACAATGCCCGAAATTGTAAAGGTCAACCTTACAGGCAAGCTCTCTCCCTGGGTTGCGGCAAAAGACGTTATTCTCAAGGTTCTTGAAATCCTCTCCGTCAAGGGCGGTGTAGGCAGAATTATCGAATACACAGGCGAAGGCGTAAAGACTCTCTCAGTTCCCGAAAGAGCAACTATAACAAACATGGGTGCAGAACTCGGTGCTACAACATCAGTATTCCCCTCAGACGATGTCACAAAGGCTTTCCTCAAGGCTCAGGACAGAGAAGAAGACTGGATGGAACTCGTAGCAGACGAAGATGCCGTTTACGATAAGGTTATTGAAATCAATCTTTCTGAACTCGTTCCCATGGCAGCAATGCCCCACATGCCCGACAATGTTAAGTCAGTTGACGAAATCGGTGAAATCACAATCGATCAGGTATGTATCGGTTCATGTACAAACTCATCACTTATGGATATGATGAAAGTAGCTCACATTCTCAAGGGCAAGAAAATTCATCCCAATGTAAGCCTTTCAATCGCTCCCGGTTCAAAGCAGGTTCTTACAATGCTTGCTGAAAACGGTGCACTTGCAGATATGATTGCCGCAGGTGCAAGAATCCTCGAAAGTGCATGCGGTCCCTGTATCGGTATGGGTCAGTCACCCAACTCAAAGGGCGTTTCACTTCGTACATTCAACAGAAACTTTGAAGGCAGAAGCGGTACTGCAGACGCAGGTATCTACCTTGTAAGCCCCGAAGTTGCAGCTGCATCAGCTGTTACAGGTGTTCTTACAAATCCCGCAAAGGCACTCGGCGATATGCCCTCCTTCCCCATGCCCGAAAAGTTCCTCATCAACGACAATATGGTTGAACTTCCCGCAACAACAGAAACAGCATCAGCTGTTGACGTTATCTACGGACCCAACATCAAGAGTGTTCCTCTCGGTACTGCTCTTACTGAGTCTGTTTCAACAAAGGTTATGCTCAAGGTCGGTGACAACATCACAACAGACCACATCATGCCTGCAGGTGCAAAGATTCTCCCCTACCGTTCAAACGTTCCTCACCTTTCACAGTTCTGCTTCAAGCAGTGCGATGAAGACTTCGCAGAAAACTGCAAGTCAATGGGCGGCGGTATAATCGTAGGCGGTGCAAACTACGGTCAGGGTTCATCAAGAGAACATGCGGCTCTCGTTCCCCTTTACCTCGGAATCAAGGCTGTTGTTGCAAAGTCATTCGCAAGACTTCACAAGGCAAACCTTATCAACTCAGGTATCATTCCTCTCACATTCAAAAATGCAGAGGATTACGATAAAATCGACAAGTTCGATGCAGTTACTCTCAAGGATGTGAAATCTGCAATCCTCAATGACACAGACGTAGTTCTTGTCAACGAAACAAAGGGTGAAGAATACATCCTCGAAGGCGGTTTCTCCGAAAGACAGAAGAATATGCTTACTTTCGGCGGACTGCTCAATTATACCGGAGCAAATAAATAATTCGCAATTATAAATTCGCAATTCGCAATTTCGGAACACCTTACGGTGTTGATTATATAAAAATTGTGTGATAAAGCAAGTCCGATTTTAACACAAACAAATTTTGTAGGGACCGATGCCCACATCGGTCCGATTGCGGAGTGTAGCGGAGCAATAACGGTGGAACACCGTTCTATTGCAGTAAATTAAATGAATCAATTTGTTCAGTCAGCGGAAATCAGAGATTTCCGATTTATCTTCGACAAATGCGGACCGATGTGGGCATCGGTCCCTACAGTTTACAGAAAAATATAGTAAAAGGGTGAAAAAAATGACAGAAGCAAACATCAAGGCTGCCGTTGAAAAATTTGAAGCTCTCGTAAGAGAACAGGCAGAAAGAAACGAAAAAATCAAGTCAGTAAAAGAATTCACAGACTTCGCAAATAAAGAACAGATCATCATCGGCGTATGCGGCGGCGACGGCATCGGCCCCACAATCACACACGAAGCTGCAACAGTCCTCAAGTATCTTCTTAAAGACGATGTTGCATCAGGCAAAATTGTTTTCAAAGATATTGACGGTCTTACAATCGAAAACCGTGTTGCTCACATGAATGCTATTCCCGATGACGTTCTTGAAGAACTCAAGGCTTGTGACGTTATCCTCAAGGGACCCACAACAACACCTCAGGCAGGTGACGGTCTTCCCAACATCGAAAGTGCAAACGTTGCTATGCGTAAGGCTCTTGACCTTTTTGCAAACGTCCGTCCCGTTAAGGTCCCCGAACAGGGTATTGACTGGACATTCTTCCGTGAAAACACAGAAGGCGCTTATGCAGTAGGTTCAAAGGGTGTAAATGTTGACGACGAACTCGCATTCGACTTCGTTGTTACAACAACAGAAGGCTGTCAGAGAATTGCAAAGCTTGCATACGACTACGCAAGAAACAACAAGAAAGACAGAGTTTCAATCATCCAGAAGGCAAACGTTATCAAGACAACTGACGGCAAGTTCCTCAACCTCTGTAAAGAAGTAGGTAAGGATTACCCCGAAATCACAACAGACGAATGGTATATCGATATCACAACTGCAAAGCTTATCGACCCCAAGAGAAGAACAGATTTCAAAGTTTTCATTCTTCCCAACCTTTACGGCGATATCATCACAGACGAAGCTGCTGAATTCCAGGGCGGTGTTGGTACTGCAGGTTCAGCTAACCTCGGTAAGAAGTACGCTATGTTTGAAGCTATCCACGGCTCAGCTCCCAGAATGGTAAAAGAAGGCAGAGCACAGTATGCAGACCCTTGCTCAATGCTCAGAGCTGCCGTAATGCTCCTTTCACATATCGGCAAGCAGGAAGAAGCAGACAAGCTTGAAAAGGCTCTTGATATCTGTATGCTCACAGAAAAGAAAATGACAATCACAGGCAGAGACAACGGTTGCACATGCCGTGAATTCGGTCAGTATGTCATGGATACTGTTGAATCACTTTAATTTATGAAAAATAATAATATTCCGAAAAATGTTATAAAACGACTTCCCCGCTACTACCGTTTCCTCGGAATGCTCCTTGAATCGGGAATTGAAAGAATCTCTTCAAACGAGCTTTCAAAAAGAATGGGGCTTACTGCTTCACAGATTAGACAGGATTTAAACCATTTCGGCGGATTCGGTCAGCAGGGCTACGGCTATAATGTTCTTCAGCTCAGAGAAAATATAGGCGAAATTATCGGCATCGGCAATAACTTCAACGTTATTCTCGTCGGTGCGGGCAATCTCGGAAGAGCCGTTGCACAGCATCTCAACTTTGAAAAAAGAGGCTTTAAGCTTGTTGCAATTTTTGATTCTGATGAAAAGCTCTCGGGTATGAAAATCAACAATACTCAGGTAAGAAACTTCAATACAATTTCCGAATTCTGTAAAGATAATCTTCCCACAGCCGCAATTCTCTGTGTTCCCACAATTGCGGGTAAGACTGTAACGGAAGAGCTTTACAACTGCGGAATTAAGGCATTCTGGAATTTCAGTCATTACAGTATTACAGATGACTTCCCCGATGCCGTGGTTGAAAATGTTCATCTCAGCGACAGCCTTATGAGACTTTGCTTCAACATAACAAACAGGGAGGAAACACCGTGAAACGGATACTCAATGTCAACATAACGGATATTGTGCCCTTTTCAAAAGGTCTGATTTTCGTAAGACGTGAACAGATGCCTGACGGTGTTAACAAAGTTTCCTTTTTCAGCTACGATGCCGCAACGGGTGAAGTCACAACCGTTACAAAGGGTGTTTACCTCTTAAACAAATTCGGCATGGCATATGAAAGCATTTCATCAAAACTCGGCGATTTCATCACATGCGACACGGCAAAGCTCCCCAATCATCACACAATAATCATTTACCCCACGGGTGAAATGGGTCATTTTGATGACAAAGGAAAAATCGTTAAGACAGGCGACCTTTATTACAACAATGCACCCGCACGTGATGCCGCATTTGACGGCAACAGCATCTGGTGTGTCGTTCCTCAGAGAAATGCTGTTATAAGATATTCCGTATCGGCTCAGAAAATCATTATGAGAATCGGCGGAGATGATAACACGGCATTCAATATGCCCATTTCCGTTTCATGCTACGATGATGAACTGTTTGTATGCAACAGGGCTTCATGCGAAATCAGAAAGATTGATATAAACACACTCGATGTGTCCGATTATCTCGAATTCAACGAGCCCGTAAATAAATATTTCAGATTCAGAGACAAGGAAATCGTTGTTCTCGATTCGGGAATATATGAACTGTAAGAAAAACCGTCCGAAAGGGCGGTTTTTTATTTGACAAATCAGAATTTGTCGGGACCTTTTTTGAAGAAAAAGTAATTATTAGTAGGGACCGATGCCCACATCGGTCCGTTTATTTTTCAATAAACTAAAATAGAAGAACGTAGGGCGGGTTGCCCTCAACCCGCCGATTTGTCGCAGACAAATTGGAAATCTCTGATTTCCACATATTAAACATATTAATTGCAATAAGAATCTTAATTGAACGGTGTTCCACCGTTATTGCTCCATTTCATTACGCAATCGGCGGCTTGAGGGCAAGCCGCCCTACGCATTTTTCTATATAAATTTATCGAAAAATCAAGTTTTGCTAACGGACCGATGTGGGCATCGGTCCCTACGAAATTAGTCTGTGTTACTACGGGGTTGATTTCACAATTTTAATAAAATCAACACCGTCAGGTGTTCCGAAATTGCGAATTGCGAATTGCGCAGTGCGAATTCAAAAAAAACCGGCAGATTATTTTTTTCTGCTCTTAAAGTCCTCATCAATTCTCATTGACCAGTCAGCCTGCAGAGGTGCACTCATTCTGCAGCACGAAACGGCATCGGAAATAACTTCATAATTGAGTGCGGTTCCCTGACTGTCGCAGTTGTAATTTACTGCCCTGTCTGCTCCTATTCCGAAATGACTTGCCGTTTCAACCGCATCAATATTTGCCCCGAGGAATATAAATTCCCAACCGTATTTCTCTTTTTCGTGTTCAATCATTCTCTTTACTTTATCTGATGAATAAATACGGCTTGAATTTTCCATTCCGTCTGTGATGATAACGAAAATTGTATTTGCGGGCACATCTTCTTTTCTCTGGTACTTATGAATGTTTGCAATATGTTTTATTGTTCTGCCGACAGCGTCAATCAGAGCCGTTGAACCTCTCGGTTTATATTCTTTGTCGGTCATTTCGGGAACATCTTTCACGCGAAGTCTGTCGTGAATAATTTCATATTCATTGTCAAAGAGAACCGTTGTCACAAATGCCTCGCCCTCTTCATTTTTCTGTTTTGCGAGCATCGAATTGAATCCGCCGATTGTGTCTTTTTCGAGTCCGAACATCGAACCGCTTCTGTCAAGGATGAATACCATTTCCGTAAGATTGTTGTTTGTCTGTTTCATAAAAAAAACCTCCTGTAATATGTTGTTTGTTTTTCACTTACAAGCATATTATAGGAGGATTTCTGTTATATTTGGTCGCATTAAAAGCGACATTTTTCAAGCCCCGAGAAGTGGCTGGTCAAACTCAAATAAAGCTTCGTTTATTTCAAATATATCATATTTTTTATTCTTTATAAAATATTCAATTATAACATCAGCCTTGTTGCTGTGCGAAAGAACATACCCTGCTTTTTCAAGAAAAGCATTCGTCTCGCCGAGTGAAAGCCTGAGAGCTATTGCAAAGGCAATCACAGTATTCTTTCTCGGTTTATAGTCCTTGTTATTCCTGATTTTAGAGAAAAGCTTTCTGTCAATATTCGCTTTTTTGTAAACCTCGGAATCTTTGAGACCTCTTTCGTCAATCATGCGAAGAAGTGCTTCCGAGAATGATTCGTCAAGTTCATTCAGAGCCTCTTCAATTGACGGAGCATACATGCATTGACATTCATCAAGCATTATGCTCTGAGGAGCGGCAAGCGAAGCTCTTCTTGCGTAAGGATATTCTTCAATATAGTTATCGTCAATAAATTCCTGAATTTTACTGTATTTCTTCCCCTGACTGACAGCCTGTTTATCGAACAGAACAAGATAAATGTCCATTTCGGGAAGATATTCGCTTGAAACAATCGTTTCAACCGCAACTTTCATCGCCTTGTCTTTCGGATAACCGAAAACACCCGATGAAATGAGAGGAATTGCCACACTTTCGGCTTTTAGTTCAAAAGACAGCTTAAGAACATTTTTATAACATAATTCAAGCTTTCCTTTTTCGCCGAAAAAACCGCCTTTCCATACAGGTCCTACGGCATGAATTATATATTTACATAAATCAAAACCGTGAGTTACAACAGCAGAGCCGACATCGCAATGACCTGTTTTTTCGCATTCGGCAATAAGTTTATCTTTTCCCGCCGCATTAAAAACAGCTCCGCACACACCCGAACCGTATTTAAGCTGTGTATTGGCGGCGTTTACAACAACGTCGGTTTTCATTTTGGTTATGTCATTTCTGACGATCTGAAAAGGCATTTTGTCACCTCATTACTTCTTTGACCATGCGGCACGTGAAAGCACAAAAATAACGGGATAAATTTCAAGTCTGCCGAGAAGCATTGCAACAGAAAGCACTAATTTTGAAAATACTGAATATCCCGCATAGTTTGCAGCAGGACCCACAGCGGCAAGTCCGGGGCCTATATTGTTGAAACAAGCCGCAGAAGCACTGAAATTCGTAACAATATCATATCCGTCAAATGAAATGAGAAGGAAAATGCCGACGAAACATGCAACATAAATTGCAAAATATGCCGAAAGACTCTTAAGAACAGGGTCTTCAACCTTTTTTCCTTCAAAACGGACAACGCCTACGGCACGCGGATGAATCAGACTTCTGATTTCCCTTTTAATCATCTTGAAAAGCAGAATCACACGTGAAATCTTGAAACCGCCCGCAGTTGAACCAGCACACGAACCGATAAACATAAGAAGAAGCAGTATTGTCTTTGACAAATCGGGCCAGAGATTGAAGTCAGTTGTTGCATAACCTGTTGTTGTAATTATTGTTGCAACCTGAAAAGAGGAAACTCTTATTGTTTCACCGAGAGATAAATACATATCCCTGATATTGAAAGCAATTACGGCTGTTGAAACAATACCTATACCGATATATGTCCACAATTCTTCACTTTTGAAAATGCTTTTGATTTTCTTTGTGAGAATGAGATAATAAAGGTTGAAATTGACACCGAAAATCATCATAAATACTGTTATAACCCACTGGAGATACGGGCTGTATGATGCTATACTGTCAGATTTAATTCCGAAACCACCGGTACCGGCAGTACCGAATGCATGAACAAGGCTGTCAAAAAGAGGCATTCCGCCGATAAGAAGCATTACAATTTCAATAACAGTAAGAACAATATAAATAAGATAAAGAATAATAGCCGTATCACGCATTTTCGGAACAAGCTTACCGACAATAGGCCCCGGCACTTCCGCTCTTAAAATATGAATGGAACGGTCGGTTGAAGCCGGAATAATTGCCATAATAAACACAAGAACGCCCATACCGCCTACCCAATGGGTAAAGCTTCGCCAGAACAGTATACCGTGACTGAGTGATTCAATATCTGTGAGTATTGATGCACCTGTTGTTGTAAAACCGCTGACAGTTTCAAAAAATGCATCAACATAACTCGGAATTTCTTCACTTAAAACAAAAGGCAATGCACCAACGGCAGACATACACAGCCACGAAAGTGCTACAATAACAAAGCCCTCTTTTGCATAAATAACCCTGTCCTCCGTTTTACTGAAAGTCATAAGAGGAAAACCGATTGCAAGGCTTATTCCGATACTTAAAAGAAAAGCAGTATAACTTTCCTCTTTATAAATAATTGACACTATAAGAGGCAACACCATAAGAGCAGATGTTACCATAAGCATCTTTCCCAACAAACGAAAAACAAATCTGCGATTCATCCTAAAATATCCTCAATATCATTAAGTTTATGGTCACGGGAGACAACAATAACCTTGTCATCACCGAGAATAACATCATTACCGCCGGGAATAATGATTTTCTTACCTCTGATGATACCGGCAATAAGAATATTCTTCTTAAAAACAAGGTCTTTAAGAGGAAGTCCCGTAATTGACGAATCAGGCTGAATTCTGAATTCAAGTGCCTCAGCTTTACCGTCCATAATTTTATAAAGTGTTTCAACATTACTGCCCATTGAGTTTTCAAGAGCTCTTGCATAACGTACAAAGATGTCTGCCGTGATGTTTTTCGGCGACACGATGCAGTCAAGACCGAGCCTTGCACCCATTGTGGCAAGTTCGGTTCTGTTGACTTTTGAAATAACAGTCGGAACATCGTTTGCGGCAGCATAGATTGAAATAAGGATATTTTCCTCATCCATTCCCGTAAGGGCTACAAAGGCATCCATTGAATGCAAACCCTCTTCAAGAAGAAGTTCCTGCTGTGCACCGTTGCCGTGAATAATCATAGCCTGAGGCAGTTTTTCGCACAGTTCGTTGCAACGGTCAATATCCTGTTCAATGATTTTTACGGATGCACCGGAATTTATAAGCATTTTTGCAAGATAAAATGCTGATTTACTTCCGCCTAAAATCATTACATTCTTTGACTGCTTCTTATGAATTGAAAGAGATTTGAGCAGCTTGCTTATATCCGAATGGTCAGCAGAAACGCTGATTTTATCCCCTGCCTGTAAAACGAAATTACCGTCGGGAATATAGACATTCTCCCCTCTCTGAACGGCACATATAAGCACCTTTGAGCCGTATCTGCCTTTCATATCGGCAAGTTTTACGCCGCTGAGTTCTGAATCACTTTTGATAATAAGTTCAATCATCTCAAAATTACGGCGAGAGAAATGCTCAATTTTAAGAGCTGAAGGAAGTTTGAGAATATTGAAAAGTTCCGAAGCCGTGAGCATATCGGGATTAATTGACATTGAAAGTCCCAGTTCCTTGCGAAGGAATACAAGACTGTCATCATTATATTCGGGATTTCTGATACGGGCAATTGTGTTTGATGCCCCCATACGCTTTGCAATGAAGCAAGCGAGCATGTTGAGTTCATCCGAGCCTGTAAGTGCCACAAAAAGCTCGGCTTCATGAATTGAAATTTCCTCAAGAACATCGCTGTCGGCACAGTTACCGCAGATAACCATAATATCATAAATATTGGTAAGTTCATTAAGGATTTCATTATCCGAATCGATTGCAACAAGGTCATGCCCCTCGGCAACAAGACTGCCTATAACAGTCTGACCTATTTTACCGCAACCCGCAACAACAATTTTCATATTTTTCTCCAATCACATTATTAAATAATATGGTAGTATGAGTGTAGCACTTTTAAACTCAATTTGCAATACTAAAAATAAAATATTAAAACTAATAATCAACAAAAGAAATCATAATTTGTCGAGATATTTCATCGTAAGCATAACATTCTTTGTAGGGACCGATGCCCACAAGATTTGTTTTTCACAATTATAATGGGTCAAAGGGCAACGCCCTTTCCGAAATTGCGAATTGCGCATTGCTAATTGCGAATTTAAAAGACCTCGACAAATTATTGTCTGTTAAAGCAAATTAACTGAATTAATAATCATTTCAGGCATCATATTCTGTATTTTTACCATTGCAAAACTGCAACGTTTTTAATATAATATTATGCGGATATTAATATAAATTTGAGGTGCCAATATGATTAAAGTAGTTAAGTTCGGCGGTTCATCACTTGCAGACGCAAATCAGTTCCGCAAGGTTGCCGAAATCATCAAAAGTGACCCCGACAGAAGATATGTTGTAGCTTCTGCTCCCGGCAAAAGAGATGCTCACGACGTAAAAGTTACAGATATGCTTCTCCAGTGCTTCCGTCTTGTCAGAGACAAGAAAAGCATTGATGAAGTATTTGATAAAATTACTGAAAGATACAACGGAATCATCCGTGAACTCGGCATTGATTTCTCTCTTGAAGATGACCTTCAGGGTATCAAAGTTGCTATCATGCATCACGCAAGTCAGGATTACATCGCAAGCCGTGGCGAGTTCCTCAACTCAAAAATTCTTGCAAACTTCCTCGGTTTCCAGTTCATTGATGCAGAAGAAGGCATTTTCTTCGATGAAAACGGTATTCTTGATATGGAAAAGACAGATGCTGAACTCGGCAGACTTCTTTCATACCACGAATATGCAGTTATCCCCGGTTTCTACGGTGCGGCTCCCTCCGGCATGATCAAGACTTTCTCAAGAGGCGGTTCAGACGTTACAGGTTCAATCGTTGCCCGTGCCGCAAACGCAGACCTCTATGAAAACTGGACAGACGTTTCAGGTATGCTTATGGCTGACCCCCGTTGCATCGAAAATCCTCAGCCCATCCCCGAAATCACTTACAGAGAACTCCGTGAACTTTCATACATGGGTGCTACAGTTCTTCACGACGAAGCTATTTTCCCCGTAAGAAAAGCAAGAATACCCATCAATATCAGAAACACAAACTGCCCCGAAGCTCCCGGCACAATGATTGTTCACAAGGCTTCAAGCAACAATGTCCCCACAGTTATCACAGGTATTGCAGGTAAAAAGGGCATCACAGCTATCCATGTTGAAAAAGACATGATGAACGCAGAACTCGGCTTCGGCAGAAAGGTTCTTGAAGTTCTTGAAAATCACAAAGTTTCATTTGAACACCTTCCCTCCGGTATCGATACAATGAGTGTTCTCGTTTCTGCAGATGCACTCGGCTCACACAAGGGCTCAATTACAGCCGATATTGTCAAGAAGGTCAACCCCGATTCAATCACACTTGTTGAAGGTCTTTGCCTTATCGCTATTGTAGGACGTGGTATGGTCAACACAGAAGGCACAGCCGCAAGAGTCTTCACAGCACTTGCAAATGCTAAAGTCAACGTAAGAATGATTGACCAGGGCTCAAGCGAAATCAACATCATCGTCGCTGTTGAAGAAAAAGACTACCACAAAACAATCGAAGCTATCTACAACGAGTTTGTAAAATAAGAAACAAGGGAACGGCTCAGCCGTTCCCTTTTGTGTTGCAAATCAGAATTTGTCGAGGTCCCCTCGACAAATTCTTTAATGAGTAATTAGTAATGATTAATGAGTAATGAATGAAAGGGCTACGCCCTTTAAATCCCATTATAGAGCGAAGCGGAACATAAGTCGCTTGCGACTTCCGA
>JAZSPR010000004.1:0-2572 GCA_045537555.1 Acutalibacteraceae bacterium
GAAAGGAGCATTTTGCCGAGGTTACCGTGGCCGAGACCAACCTGACGGTTGTCAGCAACTGAACCGGGGATACAGAAAGCCTGAAGACCTTCACCGATTGCAGCAGCAGCGTCAGCAGCCTTTGTGCAGCCCTTCTTGAGAGCGATAGCACAGCCTACTGTGTATGCCCATACAGCGTTTTCAAAGCAGATGGGCTGAGTTTCTCTTACGATTTTGTCGCAGTCGATACCCTTTGCAAGAGTGATTTCCTTACACTCTTCGATTGAGTTGATGCCGTATTCTTTAAGAACTGAGAGAATTTTTGCTTCTCTTCTTTCGTAGTTTTCAAATAATGCCATGTCCGTGTACCTCCTTATTCCTTACGGGGATCGATGTACTTAGCAGCATCAGCGAATCTGCCGTAAGTACCCATAGCTTTGTTGTAAGCTGTTGTGGGATCATCGCCCTTCTTGATGAAGTCTGTCATCTTGCCGAGAGAAACGAACTCGTAACCGATAACCTGGTCATTTTCGTCAAGAGCCATTCTTGTAACATAGCCTTCTGCCATTTCAAGGTAACGAACACCCTTAGCGTTTGTGCCGTACATTGTACCTACCTGTGAACGGAGGCCCTTACCGAGGTCTTCAAGACCTGCGCCTACTGTAAGACCGTCTTCTGAGAAAGCAGACTGTGTTCTGCCGTAAACGATCTGAAGGAAGAGTTCACGCATAGCTGTGTTGATAGCGTCACAAACAAGGTCTGTGTTGAGAGCTTCGAGAATTGTCTTGCCGGGGAGGATTTCACTAGCCATTGCAGCAGAGTGAGTCATACCTGAGCAACCGATTGTTTCAACAAGTGCTTCTTCGATGATGCCTTCCTTAACATTGAGAGAGAGCTTACAAGCACCCTGCTGAGGAGCACACCAGCCGATACCGTGTGTGAAACCTGAAATGTCCTTTACGTCATAAGCCTTAACCCATTTGCCTTCTTCGGGGATGGGTGCGGGACCATGGTGAGGTCCTTTGTTGACTTTGCACATTTCTAATACTTCGTGTGAATAAGTCATTTTGATTATCTCCTTTCGGTTTTATCCGAGTAATTATTACCACTTTGTTATTATACATAAAAAAAATCAGAATATCAATAGTAAAAATATAAATATACTTGTTTACAAATGAGATTTTTTATGTTAATATGTATAATGTATTATTTTATGAATGGAGAATTTCCTATGAAAAAGATTTTTTGTATGCTTATGGCAGCAATTCTTCTTGTTTCATCAATGTCTGTTTCTGCTTTTGCGCTCACAGCGTCTGAAAGCAATGCAGAGTTGAATGATGCTTATAATGCAATGTTTGCGTCTGTTGCAGGTGATGTCAATAATGACGGTAAATTTGATGCACTCGATGCAAGAGCTGCCCTGCTCGCTTCTGTAGGTAATGCAGAAGAAATAAGTGAAAGTGCCGCTGATATGGACGGTGACGGTGTTATTACTACAATTGATGTCCGTGCATTGCTCCGTATTTCTGCAAAGATTGATTCTCATGACCTTCTTTACAGTGCCGCAGATAAATTCAATCTTTTCAATGCATTCGCAAATAACCTCAAGGCAACAAACCAGAGATTCCAGTACACAAGCATGCTTAAAAATATTGATATGTCAAATAACAATCCTTCCCTTGTTGATAAGTTCAACAGGCAGATGAACAGAGTTCCCGGCATGGAAGAGGAGATAGACCTCGGCAAGGAACTTGAAAAAGAAAAAGGTAAGGCAACGTATAAGTGCAGTACAAGAGCATATGCGGCTACTGATCTCAACTTCCCTGTAAAAGGAAAGGATTTCGTAAGCATGCTTTCACTCAATGATATCACTTCAATTACATATGCTCCCAATCAGTCATATACATTTGCTCCCAAGAGATCATCAGGAGACAGAGTTACGGAGCTGACTGAAAACAACCTTTCAATGACAGATCTTGATGTTATTACGGTAACTTTTGCATCTGAATCAATGAAAACAATACCTGATGACACAACAACTCTCAGACATGGCAAAATTTTCGATGTCCCTCAGAAAGAATCACTTACATCCGGTTATGAAGAGATAAACAGCATGTTTGAAGGTCTTGAAGATGTTTTCGGTAAGATGAGTGCAGCTTTCAGAAATCTTAATTTCCATGATTCAAGCGTTTCAATTTATTTTGACCGAGAAACAAAGAAAGTATGTGTTGTTGAATATAACCTTTATTATGATTTTACTGTAAATCTTGCAATGGACCTCAGCTTCCCCCTGATGTTTATTGATATTGAAGGCAATATGGATATTACTGATAAAGAATACAGCCAGTATGTATATTGTTTCCCTGAAAATTACACAGCATAAAATATTACACGGCCGGAGTTTTCCGACCGTGTTTTTTTTGTGATAAATCAGAATTTGTCGAGCTGAAGTTCGACAAAAATTCTCAATTCTCAATGCGCAATGCTCAATTGTGGAAAGGGCTTCGCCCTTTGACCCATTTATATAAGTCAAGCCCGAAGGGCTTCCGAAATTGCGAATTGAGCATTTCAAATTGCGAATTTGAAAGAGCTC